>JACKLQ010000001.1:1500000-1651532 GCA_024235835.1 Thiobacillus sp.
TTCCGGCTTGAAGGTGCGGTAGTTGATGGTCTCCGGCTTCTTCACCTCGCCGTAGGACCAGGCGCGGATCTTCTCTGGCGAGGCGAGGCCGATCTTGATGGCGTCGAATTCTTCGTCCTGGGTAACCTGTTTGAACAGATCGAGTAGGGCTTTCATGGTCGGTATGCTCCTAAAACCCGATTAATAACGCTCGAGGTCGATATCGATGGCCAGAGAACGGATTTCCTTCACCAATACATTGAAGGATTCCGGCATGCCGGCGTCGATCTTGTGCTCGCCCTTGACGATGTTTTCGTACACCTTGGTCCGGCCGGAGACGTCGTCGGACTTGACGGTGAGCATCTCCTGGAGAGTGTAGGAGGCGCCGTAGGCCTCCAGGGCCCACACCTCCATCTCGCCGAAACGCTGGCCGCCGAACTGGGCCTTGCCGCCCAGGGGCTGCTGGGTGACCAGGGAGTACGGTCCGGTGGAACGGGCATGCATCTTGTCGTCCACCAGGTGGTGCAGCTTCAGCACGTGCATGATGCCCACGGTGGTGGTACGGTCGAAGGCTTCGCCGGAGCGGCCGTCATACAGTTGCACCTGGGTCTTGGCCGGGGTGAAGCCGTTCTTTGCCGTGCGCACATCCTCGGAGGGATAGGCCAGGTCCAGCATGGCCTTGATCTCGCTCTCGTGGGCGCCATCGAACACAGGGGTGGCGAAGGGCACGCCCTTGGTCAGGTTGACCGCCATTTCCACCACCTCGCCATCGGTAAGGCCCTTGATGTCTTCCTTCTTGCCGTTGCTGTTGTAGACCTTTTCCAGGAAGCCGCGTATCTCGCTGGCCTTGGACTCGGCGACCAGCATCTCGTTGATGCGCTCGCCCAGGCCCTTGGCGGCCCACCCCAGGTGCACTTCCAGAATCTGGCCCACGTTCATCCGGGAAGGTACGCCCAGGGGGTTCAGCACGATGTCCACCGGCGTGCCGTCGGCCATGAAGGGCATGTCCTCCACGGGCACGATCTTGGAGACCACGCCCTTGTTGCCGTGGCGTCCGGCCATCTTGTCGCCGGGCTGCAGGCGGCGTTTCACGGCCAGATACACCTTGACCATCTTGATCACGCCGGGAGGCAGTTCGTCGCCCTGGGTGAGCTTCTTCTGCTTGATCTCCAGCATGCGGTCGAACTCCTCCCGCTGCTTGTCCAGGGCATCCTTGATGCCTTCCATCTGGCGGGCCAGGTCCTCGTCGGCGACGCGGATGTCGAACCAGTCATGGGGGTTCACGCCGTCCAGGTACTCGACGGTGATGTCCGTCTTGCCCAGCTTCTTGGGGCCGCCCTTGGCAGGCTTGCCCACCAGCATGCGGCGCATGCGGGCGAAGGCATCTTCCTCCACGATGCGCATCTGGTCGGCCAGGTCCTTCTTGTAGGCGCGGATCTGGGATTCGATGATGGAGTTGGCACGGGTATCCCGCTCGATGCCTTCCCGGGTGAACACCTGCACGTCGATGACGGTGCCGCTCATGCCCGTGGGCACGCGCAGGGAGGTGTCCTTCACGTCGGAGGCCTTCTCGCCGAAGATGGCCCGCAGCAGCTTCTCTTCCGGGGTGAGCTGGGTCTCGCCCTTGGGCGTGACCTTGCCCACCAGCACGTCGCCGGCCTGGACCTCGGCACCCACGTGGGTAATACCCGCCTCGTCCAGGCGGCCCAACTGGGCCTGGGCCAGGCTGGAGATGTCCCGGGTGATTTCTTCCGGCCCCAGCTTGGTATCCCGAGCCACCACCGAGAGCTCCTCGATGTGGATGGAGGTGTAGCGATCTTCCGCCACCACCCGCTCGGAGATGAGGATGGAATCCTCGAAGTTGTAGCCGTTCCAGGGCATGAAGGCCACCAGCATGTTCTGGCCCAGGGCCAGTTCGCCCTTGTCCGTGGAGGCGCCGTCGGCGATCACGTCACCGCGCTCGATCTTGTCGCCCAGGCGCACCAGGGGGCGCTGGTTGATGTTGGTGTTCTGGTTCGAACGCTGGTACTTGGTGAGGGTGTAGATGTCCACGCCCACCTTGCCCGGCACGGATTCGTCATCGTTGACGCGCACCACCACGCGGCTGGCGTCCACATAGTCCACCACGCCGCCGCGGTGGGCGGTGACCACGGTTCCGGAGTCCACGGCGGCGGTACGCTCGATGCCGGTGCCCACCAGAGGCTTGTCCGGGCGCAGGCAGGGCACGGCCTGGCGCTGCATGTTGGAACCCATCAAGGCACGGTTGGCGTCGTCATGCTCCAGGAAGGGAATCAGGGACGCGGCCACGGACACCACCTGGGACGGGGCGATGTCCATGTACTGGATGCGGTCCGACGTGGCCAGGGTGAATTCGTTGCGGTGCCGGCAGGACACCAGGTCGCCGGTGAAGGCACCCTTGTCACTCAGTTCCGCGTTGGCCTGGGCGATCACGTACTGGGCCTCTTCGATGGCGGACAGGTACTCGATCTCGCTGGTCACCTTGCCGTCCGTCACCTTGCGGTAGGGGGTCTCGATGAAGCCGTATTCGTTGGTCTGGGCGTACAGCGCCAGGGAGTTGATCAGGCCGATGTTCGGACCTTCCGGCGTCTCGATGGGGCAGACCCGGCCGTAATGGGTAGGGTGCACGTCGCGCACCTCGAAGCCGGCCCGTTCCCGGGTCAGACCGCCTGGGCCCAGGGCGGAGATACGCCGCTTGTGGGTGATCTCGGACAGGGGATTGGTCTGGTCCATGAACTGCGACAACTGGCTGGAGCCGAAGAATTCCTTGACCGCCGCCGAGATGGGCTTGGCGTTGATCAGGTCATGGGGCATCAGGTTGTCGGACTCGGCCTGGGACAGGCGTTCCTTCACGGCCCGCTCCACGCGCACCAGGCCGGCGCGGAACTGGTTCTCGGCCAGTTCGCCCACGGAGCGCACGCGACGGTTGCCCAGGTGGTCGATGTCGTCCACCTCGCCACGGCCATTGCGCAGTTCCACCAGGATCTTGATGACTTCGACGATGTCCCTGGGAGACAGGGTGAAGCGTTCCTGGACCCGGGGATTCAGGATCTTGGGATCGAAGCCGGCAGCCTTGAGCTGCTTGTTCATCTCGGCCAGCTGGGCCTCGGCCTCCTCCAGGTTGGCGATGTCCTCCAGGCTCACCTTGGACAGGCTGGCCTCGGGGCAGACTTCATACATGTCCTGCAGGGCAGCGGCCAGCTTGTTTTCCCGGTGGTGGGGCGGGAAGACGATTTCCCAGCTGTTCTTGGCCGGCGCATTGATGCGGCGGTTGAACTTCATGCGACCCACCTTGGACAGGTCATAGGCATCGCCGCTGAAGAACAGGCGGTTGAACAGGGCCTCCACTGCGTCCTCGGTGGGGGGCTCGCCGGGGCGCATCATGCGGTAGATGGCCACCCGGGCTGTCCACTGGTCCACCGTCTCGTCGGCGTTCAGGGTCTGGGAGATGAAGGGGCCATGGCCCAGCTCGTTGATGAACAGGGTCTGGAAATCGGTGACGCCGGTTTCCAGCATTTTCTCCAGCAGGCCCTCGGTGATCTCCTCGTTGGCCCGGGCGATGAGCTCGCCGGATTCCGTGTCGATGACGTTCCTGGCCAGCACACGGCCCAGCACGAACTCGTTGTCCACTCCCAGCTTCTTGACGCCGGCGGCCTCCAGATCACGGATGTGCTTGACGGTGACACGCTTGTCCTTGGCAACGATGACCTTGCCATCCTTGCCCAGGATGTCGAAGCGTGCGGTCTCGCCCCGCAGGCGCTCGGGCTTGAGCTCGAATTCCATGCCTTTCTTGCCCACGTGGAAGGCGTCGGTCTCGTAGAACATGTCGAGGATCTGTTCCAGGCTGAAGCCCAGGGCCTTCAACAGGATGGTGACGGGCATCTTGCGGCGACGGTCGACGCGGAAATACACGAAGTCCTTGGGGTCGAACTCGAAGTCCAGCCAGGATCCGCGGTAGGGAATGATGCGGGCGGAGAACAGGAGCTTGCCGGATGAATGGGTCTTGCCCTTGTCATGCTCGAAGAACACGCCGGGAGAACGGTGCAACTGGGAGACGATGACCCGCTCGGTGCCGTTTATGACGAAGGAACCGTTGGGAGTCATGAGCGGAATCTCGCCCATGTAGACCTCCTGCTCCTTCACCTCCTTGATCTTTTCCTTGACGCTTTCCCGGTCCAGAATCACCAGGCGCACCCGGGCCCGCAGGCTGGCGGCATAGGTCAGGCCCCGCTGCTGGCATTCGACGATGTCGAACACCGGGGTGCCCAGCTGGTAGCTCACGTATTCCAGGCGGGCGTTGCCGCTGTGGCTGACGATGGGGAAGATGGATTTGAACGCCGCCTGCAGGCCGATATCGGAACGGGCCTCCATTGGCACCCCTTCCTGGATGAACTCCCGGAAGGACTCAATCTGTGTGGTCAGCAGGTAGGGCACCGGCAGAACGCTGACGCGTTTGGCGAAGCTCTTGCGAAGGCGCTTTTTCTCGGCGAATGTATAGCTCATGACAGTTCCGTCTCCAGTAGACAGGGATCAGGTATCAGAAATTCCGTTCCAATTCAGGTGTGCGACTGAACAGTCGACGCCTGCTGGTACCGCATACCTGATAGCTGATGCCTGAAACGCCAAAAGGCCGGCGATGTGACACCGCCAGCCCCCGGGTGGGCAGGGAGCCCAGGCCCCCTGAACCCCGTTCATGCATGCCTTACTTGATCTCGGCGGTAGCGCCCGCTTCGGTCAGTTGCTTCAGGATGTCGTCGGCCTCGGCCTTGGGGCATCCTTCCTTGACAGGCTTGGGAGCACCGTCCACCAGGTCCTTGGCTTCCTTCAGGCCCAGGCCGGTGATGGCGCGCACCACCTTGATGACGCCCACCTTGTTGGCGCCGGCGGCGGTCAGGACCACGTCGAACTCGGTTTTCTCCTCGGCGGCAGGCGCGGCGGCAGCACCGCCGCCGCCGCCAGCAACCGCGAAGGAAGCGGCGGAAACGCCGAACTTCTCTTCGAACGCCTTAACCAGGTCATTCAGTTCCATTACCGTCATGGCACCGACGGCTTCCAGGATGTCTTCTTTGCTAATTGCCATGTTCAAAACTCCAAAATTGATAGTCGTGAGAGTGTGTACGAAAGCGTGTTCGTGGGATCAAGCGGCGGCGCCTGCTTCCTCGCGCTGCTTGGCCAGTGCGGCCAGGGCGCCAGCAAAGCTGGAGACCGGGGCCTGCATGACGCCCAGCAGTTTGGCGAGAAGTTCCTCGCGGCTCGGGATGGAGGCCAGCTCTTTCACACCGGCTTCGTTCATCACCTTGCCGGCATAGGAGCCAGCCTTCAGGATCAGCTTGTCGTTGGTCTTGGCGAAATCGTTCAGGACCTTTGCAGCAGCCACAGGATCAGCCGAGATGCTGTAAATCAGCGGGCCAACCATATGCTCAGCCAGGCCGGAGAACGGGGTATCCGCCACGGCGCGACGCACCAGGGTGTTCTTCAGCACGCGCAGGTAAACACCGGACTCGCGGGCCTTCTTGCGCAGCACGGTGAGATCGCTCACCGCGACACCGCGGTACTCGGCCACGACGATGGTCTCGGCGTTGGCTACTTGCGCCGCCACCTCGGCCACGACGGCTTTCTTGTCATCCAGATTCAGACTCAAGGTCTTTCCTCCTTTCAAGTCAACACGCGGTGAAAACTGCTCACCGCACCCACGGCGACCTGAACCAGGAGTCTTGCCATTTGCCCATACCAGCTCAAACGACCATCAATCCTGTTCGGGGTGCACCGTCTGCGCAGGCACAACATCGTTGCCATTAAGCCCGGGCTGCCTAACTGCCACAGCCTCCGGCACCTGCGGTCTTTGACGATCCGCTGCCAACCCTAAGGCCGGCAGCGGCCCAAAGCTCTGTCCCGGCACAAGCCGGGATCCAGTTATTACGTATTACTGCTGGGCCACCAGGCTGGCCTGGTCCACGCGCACACCGATCCCCATGGTGCTGGAGATGGACACTTTCTTCATGTACACGCCCTTGGAACTGGCGGGCTTGGCCTTGTTCAGGGCCTCGATCAGGGCAGCCAGGTTTTCCCTCAGGGCCTCGGGCTCGAAGGAAGCGCGACCGATGGTGGCGTGGATGATGCCCGCCTTGTCGGTACGGTACTGGACCTGGCCGGCCTTTGCGTTCTTCACCGCCTCGGTGACGTTGGGGGTCACGGTGCCCACCTTGGGGTTGGGCATCAGGCCACGGGGACCCAGGATCTGGCCCAGCTGACCCACCACACGCATGGCGTCGGGGGTGGCGATGACCACATCGAAGTCCATCTTGCCTGCCTTCACGTCGGCGGCCAGATCGTCGAAACCGACAATGTCTGCACCGGCAGCCTTGGCGGCCTCGGCATTGGCACCCTGGGCGAATACGGCCACGCGCACGGTCTTGCCGATACCCCGGGGCAGCACCACGGAACCGCGCACCACCTGGTCGGATTTACGGGGATCCACGCCCAAGTTGATGGAGGCGTCGATGGATTCGTCGAACTTGGCGGTAGCCGCACCCTTCACCAGGGCCAGAGCTTCGTCGATGGCGTAGTTCTTGGTGCGCTCGACTTTGGCACGCAGGTCCTTGAGGCGTTTGGAAATCTTGGCCATGTCACACACCCTCCACGTTGATGCCCATGCTGCGAGCGGTGCCGGCGATGGTGCGCACGGCCGCGTCCATGTCGGCAGCGGTCAGGTCGGGCATCTTGGTCTTGGCGATTTCTTCCAGCTGGGCGCGGTTGATGGTGCCCACCTTGTCGGTATGGGGCTTGGAAGAACCCTTCTGCACCCCGGTGGCCTTCTTGATCAGAATGGTGGCCGGCGGGGTCTTCATGATGAAGGTGAAGCTCTTGTCCGCGAAGGCCGTGATGACCACGGGGATCGGCAGGCCCGGCTCCAGACTCTGGGTCTGGGCATTGAAGGCCTTGCAGAACTCCATGATGTTCAGACCGCGCTGACCCAGGGCGGGGCCGATGGGCGGCGACGGGTTGGCCTTGCCGGCCGGCACTTGCAGCTTGATGTAGCCAATGATTTTCTTGGCCATATGTCACACTCCTGTTTAGTGAGTCCAATCGCGCTTTTGTCATCCGAACCGGACGGCTACTGACGCTCCTCTGCCGGTTTTAGGCCCCGGCGGGCCAAATCCCCGCTACTTCCCTCAGGCCTTCTCGACCTGGGAGAAATCCAGCTCCACCGGCGTGGCGCGACCGAAGATGGTCACGGAGACGCGCAGCTTGCTCTTTTCGTAGTTCACTTCTTCCACGGTGCCATTGAACTCGTTGAACGGGCCGTCGATGACGCGCACCAGCTCACCCGCTTCAAAGGTCACCTTGGGCTTGGGCTTCTCCACGCCTTCCTGCATCTGTTGCAGGATGGCCTGGACTTCCCGCTCGCTGATGGGGGCAGGCTTGTTGGCGGTGCCTCCCACGAAGCCGGTCACCTTGGGCGTGCTCTTCACCAGGTGCCAGGAATCGTCGTTCATGTCCATCTGCACCAGCACGTAGCCAGGAAAGAATTTGCGTTCGGTGGTCTTTTTCTGACCGCCCTTCATTTCCACCACTTCCTCCACGGGCACCAGGATCTGGCCGAAGCTTTCCTGCATGCCAGCCCGCTCGATGCGCTCATTCAGAGCACGCATCACACTTTTCTCAAAGCCGGAATAGGCGTGCACCACATACCACTGCATCGTCATCACTCACCCCTACCCATGATCAGCTTCACCAGCCACAGCAGACTGCCGTCCACCATCCACAGGAATAGCGCCATGACGATGACGAAGACAGCCACGACGCCGGTCATCTGCATGGTTTCCTTGCGGGTGGGCCAAACCACCTTGCGCGCCTCGGTGACGGATTCCTGGCTGAAGGCGAAGAACTGGCGTCCCGGGGCGGTGAACCAGGCAACGCCTGCCGCCGTCGCCAGACCCGCCAGGACGGACACAACCCGAACCACGGTGGGCATTTCGGACAACAGATAGAAGCCCGCGATGCCCGCCGCGACCAACAGGGCCGCCGCCAGCAATTTGATGTTATCTACCATCTAGGGTTAATCGTCCGGCATTACCCGGCGTCCCGTTATGTACTACTTATCTGGCAGGCCAGGAGGGTCTCGAACCCCCAACCTTCGGTTTTGGAGACCGACGCTCTGCCAATTGAGCTACTGGCCTGTACTTTACTTTCGACTACTGACGACAAAAGGCGGTGGGCCCGCCTTTCGTCGCAGACTGCACGCTTGCGTTACTCGATGATCTTCGCCACGACGCCGGCGCCGACGGTGCGACCGCCTTCACGGATGGCGAAGCGCAGACCTTCTTCCATGGCGATGGGGGCGATCAGCGCGGCAGTGATGCTGATGTTGTCGCCAGGCATCACCATCTCGGTACCGGCAGGCAGTTCGATCGCGCCGGTCACGTCCGTGGTCCGGAAGTAGAACTGGGGACGGTAGCCGTTGAAGAAGGGGGTGTGGCGGCCGCCTTCGTCCTTGGAGAGCACGTAGATCTCGGCGCTGAACTTGGTGTGGGGGGTGATGGAGCCAGGTTTGGCCAGCACCTGGCCGCGCTCGACGTCTTCACGCTTGGTGCCACGCAGCAGGGCGCCGATGTTGTCGCCAGCCTGGCCCTGGTCCAGCAGCTTGCGGAACATTTCCACGCCGGTGCAGGTGGTCTTCTGGGTGGGGCGGATTCCGACGATCTCGATTTCCTCACCGACCTTGATGATGCCACGCTCGACACGACCGGTCACCACGGTGCCGCGGCCGGAGATGGAGAACACGTCTTCCACAGGCATCAGGAAGGGCTTGTCGATGGCGCGCTCGGGCATGGGGATGTAGCTGTCCAGGGCGTCGGCCAGCTTGAAGATGCTGGCCTCGCCAATGTCGGACTGGTCGCCTTCCAGGGCCTTGAGGGCGGAGCCGATGACGATGGGGGTGTCGTCACCAGGGAAGTCGTATTTGCTGAGCAGCTCGCGCACTTCCATTTCCACCAGCTCCAGGAGCTCGGCGTCGTCCACCATGTCGGCCTTGTTCATGTACACGATGATGTAGGGCACGCCCACCTGACGGGCCAGCAGGATGTGTTCCCGGGTCTGGGGCATGGGGCCGTCAGCCGCGGACACCACCAGAATGGCGCCGTCCATCTGGGCGGCACCCGTGATCATGTTCTTCACGTAGTCGGCGTGGCCGGGACAGTCCACGTGGGCGTAGTGACGGGTCGCCGTCTCGTATTCCACGTGCGCCGTGTTGATGGTGATGCCCCGGGCCTTCTCTTCCGGCGCCGAGTCAATGTCCGCGTAGTTCTTCGCCGCCCCACCAAACTTCTTCGACAGAATCGTCGTGATCGCTGCTGTCAGCGTCGTCTTGCCGTGGTCAACGTGTCCAATCGTCCCAACGTTCACGTGCGGCTTCGTACGCTCGAATTTTTCCTTGGCCATCGTCTATCCCCCAGCAATTAACGGATCAACAAACACTCATAAACCTGGTGCCCATGGGCAGGATCGAACTGCCGACCTCTCCCTTACCAAGGGAGTGCTCTACCACTGAGCCACATGGGCAAAACTCTAAATACCTGCTGCGACAGCATTCCAATCTGGAGCGGGTAGCGGGAATCGAACCCGCGTCATCAGCTTGGAAGGCTGAGGTTCTACCATTGAACTACACCCGCTTTACCTCGCTATGACCGGCGCGGTGCGGTACCAAACCTGGTGGTGGGGGAAGGATTCGAACCTTCGAAGGCAGTGCCGTCAGATTTACAGTCTGATCCCTTTGACCGCTCGGGAACCCCACCGCGAAAGCGCGGCATTATGGTAGGGAAGCGACTACTTGTCAATTACACATTGAACAAGAAATTCATGATGTCGCCGTCCCGGACCACGTATTCCTTGCCTTCGGAGCGCATCTTGCCGGCCTCCTTGGCGCCCTGTTCCCCCTTGAAGGCGACAAAGTCTTCAAAAGCAATGGTTTGCGCGCGAATGAAACCCCGTTCGAAGTCCGTGTGGATCACGCCGGCGGCCTGGGGGGCGGAGTCGCCCTTGTGGATGGTCCAGGCCCGCACCTCCTTCACCCCGGCGGTGAAATAGGTCTGCAGACCCAGCAGATCGTAGGCGGCGCGGATCAAGCGATTGAGGCCCGGCTCATGGAGCCCCATGGCCTCCAGGAAATCCGTCTTGTCGGCATCCTCCAATGTGGCAATCTCCGCCTCGATGGCGGCACACAGAGCCACCACGGGCGCACCCTCGGCATCGGCCAGGGCATGGAGGCGATCCAGGTGGGGATTGTTCTCGAAGCCGTCTTCCGCAACGTTGGCCACGTACATGGCCGGTTTCACGGTCATCAGACAGAGGGGCGCCAGCAACACTTTATCTTCGTCGGACAGCCCCAGGCTGCGCACCGGCTTGGCCTCGTTCAGATGGGGCAGCAGCCTGTCGTACAGGGCGACGAGTTTCTGGCCCTCCTTGTCGCCGGCCCGGGCCTTCTTCACATCCCGGGCATGGGCCTTCTCCACCGTGGCCAGGTCCGCCAGGGCCAGTTCCGTGCCGATGACTTCGATATCCGAGATGGGGTCCACCCGGCCTGCCACGTGCACCACGTTTTCGTCCTCGAAGCAGCGCACCACGTTGACGATGGCATCCGTCTCGCGGATGTTGGCCAGGAACTGGTTGCCCAGACCCTCTCCCTTGGAGGCCCCCGCCACCAGGCCGGCGATGTCCACGAACTCGACGATGGCCGGCACCACCCGCTGGGGCTTGACGATCTCCGAAAGCAGCTTGAGCCGGGGGTCCGGCACCTCGACGATGCCCACGTTGGGCTCGATGGTGCAGAAGGGATAGTTCTCGGCGGCGATGCCCGCCTTGGTGAGGGCGTTGAAGAGGGTGGATTTGCCCACGTTGGGCAGGCCGACGATGCCACATTTCAGACTCATGTCATTTCCAGTACTAGGCCCCGGGGGGCTTGGTTGCGGGTTGGGCGGGTTTTTCCCGGGATTTTTCCTGGGCCAAGGCCAATGGCTTAGCGTTGGCCCGCTGCATGGCGGCGTTCCAGTCGCCCCGCTGCATGATGGGCCACAGCGCCAGGGCCCGGTCCAGGCTGGAGTCGATCTCCGCCCGTTCTTCCCGGCGGGGTGGCTTGAGCACATAGTTCACCACCTCGTTGCGGTCGCCGGGGTGGCCGATGCCGATGCGCAGACGCCAGTAATCCTGGGTACCCAGGTGGGCGGTGATGTCCTTGAGGCCATTGTGGCCACCCAGGCCACCGCCGAACTTCAGCCGCAACTGGCCGGGCGGGATGTCCAGTTCATCGTGCACCACCAGGATCTCGGCGGGCGTGATGCGGTGGAATCGGGCCAAGGTCCCAACGGATTGTCCGGAACGGTTCATGAAGGTCTGGGGCATCAGCAGCCAGACTCCGGCGCCGCGGGCGTTCGCCACGCGACCATGGAAACGGCTCTCGCTGGAAAAGCTGGCACCCAGTTCAAGCGCCAGCCGCTCACAAAACCAAAACCCGGCGTTATGCCGGGTCTCAGCGTACTCGTTGCCGGGATTCCCAAGGCCGACGACCAGACGGATGGCCGGATGACTGCCCGCCTGCATCTGCCCGGGTATCCCCTGAATGACGTCAGGCGGCCGGGGCTTCGCCCTCGGCGCCAGCTTCGCCCTCGGCGGCGGCGCTGCGCACGCCCAGGATATTGGCCACTCCCTGGTCCTCGCCCCGCACCAGGGCGGCGAGTTCCACACCGGCAGGCAGCTTGAGCTCGGACAGGTGCACGGTGTGGCCGGCTTCCAGGTTGGCCAGGTCCACTTCGATGAACTCGGGCAGGCTGCCGGGCAGGCAAACCACTTCCACCTCGGTCATCAGGTGGTTCACGACGCCACCACCCAGCTTCACGCCGGGGGCGATGTCGGCGTTGAGGTAGTGCAGAGGCACCTTGACGTGGATCTTGTGGGTGGCATCCACGCGCTGGAAATCCACATGCATCACCAGCTGCTTGTAGGGGTGCATCTGAAAGTCCCGCAGCAGCACGGTCTCCTTGGCCCCATCCAGGTTCAGGCTGAGCACGGAGGAATGGAAAGCCTCGTTCTTCAGGCTGAAGTACAGTTCCTTGTGGTCCAGGTCCACGGACTGGGCATCCTTGTTGCCACCGTAGACGATGCCGGGGACCCGGCCGGCGTGACGCAGGCGGCGGCTCGCTCCGGTGCCCTGGCCATCACGCTTCCTGGCGTTGATTTCGATTTGCATGTTGCTACTCCTTACAGTTGTAAAACGGCTGCCCGCGACCAGGCAGCCGGGCTTGCAAGACCGCTATTCGATGAACAGCGAACTCACGGAATCCTCGTCACTGATGCGCCGGATGGTCTCCGCCATCAGGTTTGCCACGGACAGCTGACGAATGCGCTGACTGGACTTGGCGTCATCCCGCAAGGGGATGGTGTCGGTAACCACCAACTCGTCCAGGGCGGAATTGTGGACACGCTCCACGGCGGAGCCGGACAGCACCGCGTGGGTGCAATAGGCCAACACCCGCTTGGCGCCATGCTCCTTGAGGGCACTGGCCGCCTCGCACAGGGTGTTGGCGGTATCCACCATGTCATCCATGATCAGGCAGGTCCGGTCCGCCACATCGCCGATGATATGCATGACCTTGGCCACGTTGGGTTTTGGACGACGCTTGTCGATGATGGCAAGGTCGCATTCCAGGCGCTTGGCCACGGCCCGGGCCCGTACCACGCCCCCCACGTCCGGGGACACCACCATCAGGTCCTCGTAGTTCTGCTTCCAGATATCCCCCATGAGGATGGGCGTGGAATAGATGTTGTCCACGGGGATGTCGAAGAAGCCCTGGATCTGGTCCGAGTGCAGGTCCATGGTCAGCACCCGGTTGACGCCGGCCACGGTCAGCATGTCGGCCACCACCCGCGCCGTGATGGGCACCCGGGCGGAACGAACCCGGCGGTCCTGGCGGGCGTAGCCGAAATAGGGAATGGCCGCGGTGATGCGACCGGCTGAGGAGCGGCGCAGGGCATCCACCATGAGCATGATTTCCATCAGGCTCTCGTTGGTGGGCTGGCAGGTGGACTGGAGCACGAACACGTCCTTGCCGCGCACGTTCTCCAGGATCTCGACGTTCACCTCGCCGTCGGAGAAACGGCCCACGGTGGCCCGCCCCAAATGGATATTGAGGTGGCGCGCCACATCCTCGGCAAGCTTGGGATGCGCATTGCCGGTGAACACCATCAAGCTGTCATATGCCATAGCAACCCCTGCCATTCGCCCCCGGTCAGGCAACCCCGCGACCGGAACGAGTCAGAACACCAAAAAACAAAAAAGCGTGCGGCCTCCGCCACACGCTTGTCGGTCACCCCGCCTGCTTGCGCCGGCGAGACACCATTTACTGGCTGGGGAGGTAGGGATCGAACCTACGAATGCCGGAATCAAAATCCGGTGCCTTACCACTTGGCGACTCCCCAAGTAGGCTCACCGCGTCATTCGGCCCACTCATGGAGCGGGTGACGATCGACGCCGTCAGCCACAAAACCCTTCAGATGCCCAGGACGATCGGCGAACACCTTTTCAGCCGTCGGCCGATCGGGAAACGCTGCAAACACACAGGCGCCCGACCCGGTCATGCGCGCATCACCCCTAGTCTTCAGCCAAGCCAGCGACTCGGCCACCTCGGGGTAGAGCGCACAGGCAACGGGCTCAAGATCATTACGCAGATCGTGGTTCCGCATGCCTTCCGAGAGGGCCGAGATTGTGACGGAGGGCGTATTTCGTGTCAATGCCGGATGGGCAAAGATGGCAGGCGTGGAGACATGCACCTCCGGCGCCAGCACCACATAGCTGGCGGGGTCCGGCGCCCAGGGCGTTAGCACCTCCCCCACCCCCTCCGCGAAGGCGCTCTGGCCAAAGATGAACACGGGCACGTCCGCTCCCAGACCCAGGCCCAGGTGCTGCAATGCCGTCCGGGAAAGACCCAGTCCCCAAAGGCGGTTCAGCACCAGCAGGACGGTGGCGGCGTCGGAACTGCCGCCACCCAGGCCGCCTCCCATGGGCAGGCGCTTGTCCAGGCGGATATCCGCCCCCAGGCGACATCCGGCCTGCTGGCGCAGCGCCTGGGCCGCCCGCCAGCAAAGGTCCTGTTCCGGGGGCAGGCCCGCCAAGGGCGCATGCAATACGATCCTGCCATCCGTGCGGGAGGAAATCTCCAGGCGGTCGCCCACGTCCAGAAATCGAAACACCGTCTGCAGCAGATGGTAGCCATCCGCCCGCCGCCCTACCACGTGCAGGAACAGGTTCAGCTTGGCCGGGGCGGGATACCAGCCCTCGCCCATTTCCGCCTTCATGGCAGTTCCCACTGGTCCACCACCAGGCGTATCTCCAGTTCGCCCCCCCGCCTGGCCACCAGTTTGCCCGGCAACGCCACCTGGGCACGACGGGGGGCGGCATGGGTGCCATAGCGGCTGAACTCGATGCGCCAGTCATCCTGTCGCAAGACGGCCAGACGGCCTTGCTGGTCGGCCTCCGCGACATAGCGGGCGCCGGGCCGGGGGTGCCCCACCACCCACCAGGTCAAGCCCTTGATGGGCAGGGTCATGCCCACCACCTGACGCACCAGGGTTTCGGCGTCGTCGGCCACGTATTGGCGTCCCTCTGCATCCTTCAGGGACACTCCCTCGGGCGTGCCTTGCAGTTCCGCCACGCCCTGGCCCAGGGGCGTGCGCAGCAAGAGGCTTTCCTCGCGCCGGTCATGGCGCCACAACATGCCGCCGGAGAAGTTCTCCTCGCCGCTCTTTACGGACACCCGTCCCTCCAGGCGGAACGCCTCAGGCGGCTTGGACAGGTTCAGCTTGTTGGCCGGGGCGGCCGTCTTGAAACCCGGCAGTTGGGCGCAGCCCCCCAACAGGAAGCCCCACACCAGATAAGGAATGAAGCGCCGGGCGGCCCCCAGGCCGCCCCGCCAGCCTCGCTTCAAGGAGCCAGGCGCGAGAGGGTTTCGCGCAGACTTTCATTGTCCGGATGGGCCTTGAGCCCCCCCTGCCAGACGCGCCTTGCCTCTTCCCTCTCCCCCTTCATCCACAGGACTTCGCCCAGATGGGCCGCAATCTCAGGGTCGTTGCGCCCGGAATAGGCCCGGCGCAGATAGTCGGCAGCTTCGGCGTAACGCTGGAGCTTGAACAGTGCCCAGCCCATGCTGTCCAGGATGAAGGGATCATCCGGGGCCAGGTTGAGGGCCTTCTCCAGCAACCCAACGGCTTCGGCCAGGCGATCGGTGCGGTCCGCCAGGGTATAGCCCAGGGCGTTGTAGGCGTGGGCGTAGTCGGGCTTGAGCTGGATCATGCGACGCAGGTCCGCCTCCAGCACATCCAGCCTGTTCAGTCTTTCCGCCGCCATGGCCCGGTCGTAAAGCAGTTCCAGGTTGTCCGGGTACTGGGCCAGGGCCTTGTCGAACACCTGGAACGAATCTCCGTGGCGCTTGGCATCCCGCAGCAGTTCGGCCTCCGCCTGGGCAATCCTGACCCCCTGAGCCTCGCTGGCGGGGGTCAGCTGCTTGAGCCAGTCCAGGCCCTCCTGCAGGCGGCCTGCCTTGCCCAGGACGATGGCCACCCGCAGGTTGGCGTCGAACTGCTGCTGGCCGCTCACGGCCTTGAAATTCACCAGGGCCCCTTCGTGGTCCCCCTTGGCCTCGGCGATCTGCCCCAGGGAGTAATACACGACGCCCTTGTCGGGGTAATCAAGTTCCAGGGCCTTGGCGAAGGCGGCCCTGGCGTTGTCCAGGTCGTTGCCCTGCATGGAAACCAGGCCCAGGGCAAAGTGGGGCTCCGGGTCGTTGGGCATGTCCTGGACCAGCACGTTGAAGGCCTGGCGGGACTCGTCCAGGCGCCCCGCCCGGGCCTGTTGCTTGGCGTAGGCGAGCCGCACGTCCTTGGCCTTGGGATGGTCCTTGAGATAGCTCCCCATGAAGGCAATGGCGGCCTCGTCCCCATCCTTCTGCTGCAGGATCTGGGCCTTGAACAGGGCCGCATGTTCCCATTCGGGCCGCAGGCGCAGGGCCTCGTCCAGGGCGTTCACGGCATTGAGGCCCTGGCCCGCCTGCCAGGCCGCCTGGGCCACGGCGAAACGTGCCTCCGGCAGGGCCGGGTAGGCCGCTGCCAGATCAGCCACCAGCCCGGCCACGGCCTGCTTGTCGCCCTGCCGGGCGAACAGGTTGTGCAACTGCATGAAGATGTGCTCGGGCTTGCCCGTCTTGATCCAGGACTCCAGGTAGGGCCTGGCATCGGCCAGGCGCCCTCCCCCCACCAGCAGGGAAGCCACCGTCTGCTGGGCCTTGACCGCATCCGGTTCCAACTGCAGCCACAACTGGGCATTGCGAAGGGCCAGCTTGGACTGGCGGGCATAGAGGGCGATCTCCGTGGCCCGGCGTGCCACCCGTGCATCCCGCGTGCGCTGGGCCAGGTCCGCGTAGGCTTCGGCGGAAAGCTTGAGATCCCCCCGTTGTCCGGCGATCTCGCCCAGGAGGAACTGGTACATGAGTTGGGGGGTCAGCTGGGACGCAGGCCTTTCCGGATCATTCGGCGCGGGCGCGACGGACACGCTATCCTGTTGCGCCACCACCTGGGTCTGGGCGCACGCGGACAGGGAAGCCGCCAATAGGATCAGGAAGATTGCTTTGGTATGCATGCCGTCATCTCGAAAACCCAACAGGGTGTGGTCCATTATGCAAGACCCTCCCCCCCGTGAGAAGTTGCACCCCACCCCAACTTATCCAAACCTCCGCCCAAAACATGCCTGAATTGCCTGAAGTCGAGACCGTGCTGCGCGGCCTGGCACCCCATCTGGTAGGCCAGCGCTTCCTGGGGGCCCGGGTGAGGGAGCCGCGTCTCCGCTGGCCCGTGTCGCCGGAACTCCCCCGACTTCTGCCCGGCTGCGTCGTCCAGGGCTTGGAGCGACGGGGCAAGTATCTGCTTTTCCATCTGGTCCGGGAGGGACAGGAACACTGGCTGATCACCCATCTGGGCATGTCGGGCAGCCTGCGGCTGCGCCCCGACTCCGAACCCCCGGAAAGGCACGACCATGTGGATCTGTTGCTGACCGGCGGGGTCTGCCTGCGCCTGCGGGACCCGCGCCGCTTCAGCGCCATGCTCTGGACAGACGCCCCCGCATCCCACCCCCTGCTGGCCCCCCTCGGGGTGGAACCCCTTTCCGACGCCTTCGACGGGGCCTTCCTGCATGGCCTCTGCGGAGGGCGGAAGACCTCCATCAAGGCGCTCATCATGGACGCCCACAAGGTGGTGGGCATCGGCAACATCTACGCCAACGAGGCCCTGTTCCACGCCGGCATACGCCCTGGCATGGCGGCGGGACGGCTTTCCCGGGCCCGTTGCGAGCGCCTGGCCGCAGCCATCCGGGACACCCTTAGGCGGGCCATCAGCGCCGGCGGCAGCAGCCTGAGGGACTTCGTGGACGGCCACGGCAAGCCCGGATACTTCCAGCAGACCTACTTCGTCTACGGCCGCGCAGGCGAAACCTGCCGCACCTGTGGCGGCCCCATCCGGCAGGTGGCCCAGGGTGGACGGTCCACGTTTTACTGCCCGGCCTGCCAGAAACCCTAGACCCGGGTTAAAAACCCCTCAAGGACGGGGGCGATGGTGCCGATATGCTAATTTGCCAGCACCAAACCAGGCTGGGCGAGGCACTTGCCGGAGGAGACCCATGAGTACCGTTTCGTTTGTCAATGAATTCGAGGCCTATAGCCAGTGGCGCGAAGACCTGTCGCGGGGCATCGCCGACTACCGCAAGTGGCTGGGCAAGGAAGACCTCAACGATTCCCAGCGGGACCTGCGCCTGCAGCAGCTCATCGACCGTCTGGCGGAAGACAAGCTGCATGTCGCCTTCATTGCCGAGTTCTCCCGAGGCAAGTCCGAACTCATCAACGCCATCTTCCTCTCGGACCTGAAACAACGCCTGCTGCCCTCCACCGCCGGCCGCACCACCATGTGCCCCACGGAACTGCTCTACGATCCGGCCAAGGCGCCCATGATCGAGTTGCTGCCCATAGAGACCCGGGCGTCCAACGCCACAGTGTCTGAATACAAGAACTATCCCGACGAATGGACCCCCATCCAGATCGACACTTCCTCCGCCGAGAGCGTGTCCCAGGCCATGAAGGAGGTCTGCCGGGTGAAGCAGGTATCCGTGGAGGCAGCCACGGGCTACGGCCTGTACAACCCGGATGACCCGGATTCGAGCCTGGGCGTCAACGAGAACGGCGCCGTCACCATTCCTGCCTGGCGCCACGCCATCATCAACTTCCCCCACCCCTTCCTGGAAAAGGGCCTGGTGGTCTACGACACCCCCGGCCTGAACGCCATCGGCGTGGAACCGGAACTCACCTTCAACCTGCTGCCCAACGCCCATGCGGTGCTGTTCGTGCTTTCCGCTGACGCGGGGGTCACCAAGTCCGACATAGAAATCTGGCGCAGCCACATCCACGCCCGGGGCAAGAACCGGGGCCGGCTGGTGGCGCTCAACAAGATCGACGGGCTCTGGGATGACCTCAAGAGCCCGGAGCAGATCCAGGCCGAGATCGACAGTCAGGTGAAGTCCTGCGCCGAACTGCTGGGCGTGGCCCCCGGCCAGATCTACCCGGTGTCCGCCCAGAAAGGCCTGCTGGCCAAGATCAACGGCGACCAGGCACTGCTGGCCCGTAGCCAGCTTCAAAACCTGGAACAGGCCCTGTCCGACGAACTCATCGCCTCCAAACAGGCCATCGTGCGGGACCAGACCGAGGCCGAGATCTCCGACCTGCTGGAAAACAGCCATGCCCTGCTGGCCGGACGCCAGCAGGGCATCGACGAACAACTGACGGAACTCAAGGGGCTCCAGGGCAAGAACCAGGATGTGGTGGAACACATCATGGGCAAGATCGCCAATGACAAGGAACTGTTCGAACGTGGGCTGCAACAGTTCCAGGCCCTGCGTTCCGTGTATTCCCAGCAGAGCATCAAGCTGTTCTCCCAGATCGGCATGGACGTGCTGCGCAACGAGGTCAAGGAGGCCCGGGAGGCCATGACCGCCAGCCGCTTCACCAAGGGCATGCGGGAGGCCATGAACGGCTTCTTCGCCGGCGTGGACGCCCACCTGGACGCTGCCCACCAGCAGATCGACGAAATCGACCGCATGATGGAGGCCATGTACCGCAAGCTCAACCAGGAACACGGCATCAACCTGGTGGCCATCCCGCCCTTCTCCGTGCTGCGCTACCGCAAGGAACTCCAGCGCCTGGAGGAAACCTATGAGCGGCACTTCAACAACTTCTACACCTTCCTCACCACGGAGCAGTACACCCTCACCTCCCGCTTCTTTGAAACCCTGGCCACCCGGGTGGTGCAGGTCTTCGAGATACTCAATCGGGACGTGGAGCAGTGGCTCAAGGCCATCATGTCCCCCATGGAAAGCCAGGTGAGGGAACACCAGATGCAGTTGCGCCGCCGGCTCGAGAGCGTGAAACGCATCCACAAGGCCGCCGACACCCTGGAAGACCGGATAGGCGAACTGGAACAGATGCAGGGCGACGTGGCCCGGCAGGTGGCGGAACTGGAAGCGTTGTCAGGCCGCATCAAGGGCACCCTGGCCATGGCCGATGCCAGGCACGAGACCGCCTTGGCGGCCTGACCGCGACGCCCGGAAACGACAAAGCGCGGCTGTGGCCGCGCTTTGTCGTTTCCACCAGGAAAACTTATTTGCCAGTCAGCTTGTGGTACTTCTCCATCAACTGGTCCGGGCTTTCAACGTAGTTCGGATTCACGGGAATGCAGTCCACGGGGCATACTTCCCGGCACTGGGGGGTATCGAAGTGGCCCACGCACTCCGTGCACTTGTTGGGGTCGATCACATAGATGTCCTCGCCCTGGGTGATGGCCCCGTTGGGGCACTCAGGCTCGCACACATCACAGTTGATGCATTCATCGGTAATCATCAAAGCCATGTCGTTTTCCTTTTAAGTACTGTCACTGTCGCATCAGAAGCCTCGGGGGTCCTTCCGACCCGCCTCAAGCCTTGTAACGGGCGGCCAGCCGTTCGGCCACCATGGGGTGCACGAAGGGTCGCACATCGCCCCGCAGGCTTGCAATCTCCCGCACCATGCTTGCGGACACGAACATGTGCTGTTCCGCCGGCGTCAGGAATACGGACTCCATTTCCGGCGCCAGGCGGCGGTTCATGCCGGCCAGCTGGAATTCGTACTCGAAGTCAGACACCGCGCGCAGGCCCCGCAGCACCATGAGGGCCCCATGACCGCGCACGAAATCCACCAGCAGGCCGCTGAAGGGTTCCACGCGCACGTTATCCAGATCGGCCAGGGCCAGGCGCGCCAGTTCCACCCGCTCGTCCAGGGAGAAGCAAGGCAGCTTGGGCGTGTTCTCGGCCACCGCCACGATCACGCCGTCGAACAGGCGCAGGGCCCGCTTGACCAGGTCCTCGTGGCCGCAGGTAATGGGGTCGAAGGTCCCCGGGTAAACGATGACCCTGTTCACATACGCTCCAGCAAGCAGTAATGGGAAAGACCCGCCTTGCCTTGCCTGACGGCCGTGAGGCCAAAGCCCTGCAACAGCTCCGCCGGCAAGGGCATGGGCGATTCGGCGTAGATTCTACCGCCCGGACGCAAGCGTGTCGCCGCGGCCGCCAGGGCCGGTTCCAGCAACCCTTCGCTGAAAGGGGGATCCAGGAAGATCACGTCGAAGGATTCCCCCGTTGCCCGCAATGAGGACAGGGCATCCGCCGCCATCACCTCCACGCCGGGAATTCCCAGTTCCAGGGCATTCCCGCGCAGGGCCGCCAGGGCCTTGGCGTCCCGTTCCCACAGGACCACCCGGCCGGCCCCCCGGGAGGCCGCCTCGAAACCCAGCGCCCCGCTGCCGGCGAAGGCGTCCAGGCAACTTAGGCCGGTCAGGTCCTGGCCCAGCCAGTTGAACAGGGTCTCCCGCGTGCGGTCGGGCGTGGGCCGCAAGCCCGGGACATCGGGGAAATGCAGCAGGCGGCGACGGAAACGCCCAGCGATGATGCGTACCTGGTTACTCCTTCCCGGACGCAAGCTGCCCCCCCACCACCACGGTGCTCAAGGACTCGGGGCGCACCCGGCTGCCGAAGGCACGCAGGATGTCCTCCCGGGTCACGGCCTCCACCCGGGCAGTATAGGTATCCAGCCAATCCAGGGGCAGTCGGTAGAAGCCGATGACCGCCAGGTACTCCAGAATCTTCTTGTTGCTGTCCAGGCGCAGGGGAAAGCCTCCCACCAGGTTGTTCCTAGCCTGGGCCAGCTCGGCCTCGGCGGGGCCCTCCCGCAGATAGCGGGCCAGCACCTCCCGGGTGGTGCGCACGGCTTCGTCCGTGGTACCTCGCCGGGTCTGCAGGCCGATCTGGAACGGCCCCGCCTCCCGCATGGGCGCGAAGTAGCTGTATACGCTGTAGGCCAGCCCTTTCTTCTGGCGCACCTCTTCCATGAGCCGGGAATCAAACCCGCCGCCGCCCAGCACATAGTTGCCCACGTAGAGCGGGAAATAATCCGGGTCCTCCCGCGTCATGCCGGGCATGCCCATGAACAGATGGCTCTGGGTGGCCGGGTGGGGAATGACCCTCTCGCTGCCTGTGGCGCGGGCCGACACGGACGGAATCGGCACCGGCGCATCCCCTGGCGGCAGGCCGGAGGCCAGTCGCTCGGCCAGGCGTTCAGCGTCCGGTCGGCTGACGTCACCCATGATGGCCAGGACCATGGCCTTGGCGCGGTAGTGGGTTGCGTAGAAAGCCCGCATGTCTTCTGCTGCCAGGCCTGCCACCGTTTCCGGCTCGCCGCCCTCCGGCAAGGCATAGGGATGGTCACCGTAGATGGCGACGCTGAAGGCCTTGGTGCCGATGGTCTCGGGCTTGGTGGCGGCTTCCTGCAGGGCGGCGATGACCCGGGCCTTTTCCCGCGCCACGATGTCCGGCTCGAAACGGGGCGCGGACAGCACGGCCGCCATGACATCCAGGGCCTGGTCACGCTCGGCTTCGCCACTCAGGGTACGCAACTGGAAACCGGCACGGTCCGCGTCGAAACGACCGGAGAAACCGGCCCCCACGTCCGCCATGCGTTCGGCGATGTCCTTTTCCGAGTAAGACCCCGCCCCCAGGGTCATGACATGGCGGGTCAGGCTGGCGAGCCCGGACTTTTCCCGGCTGTCCCGGGCGCTGCCGGCGTCGAAATCCACGCTCACATCCAGCATGGGCAAGTCATGGTTTTCCACGAAATACACCCTGGCGCCCTGGGAGGTCACCCAGTGCTGGATGTTGAGGCCGGCCCAGGCCGGCAGGGCCCCAAGCAACATCAGCCCGACCAGCAGCCGCATCAAGCGTTCAGCGTACATGGCCACCTCCCGCAAAACCGCGCTTGGTCACGTTGCCCCCTTCGGGCAGGGGCTGGGGGTCCAGCACCGCCACGGTCAGGTGGTCGTCCACAAAGAACTTTGCCGCCACGGCCTTGACCTGGTCGGCGGTGACCGCCTTGAGCCGTTCAAAGCGCGTCTGCCGGTCCCGGTAGTCCAGGCCCGCCGTGGTCCACTCGCCGATGAGCATGGCCTGGTAGAACAGGGAATCCTGCTGGTAGACCTGTCCCGCCAGCACCTGGGCCTTGACCCGGGACAGTTCCGCCTCGCTGACCCCTTCCGTTGCCACCTTGGTAATTTCCGCCTTCAGGGCCGCCTCCAGGGTGGCCACGCCCTGACCCTCCGCCGGAGTGGCATCCACCATGAACAGGGCCGGCCCCCGGGAGATGGGGTCGTAACCCGCATCCACGTCCGTGGCCAGGCGCTTGTCCCGCACCAGGGCCTGGTTCAGGCGGGCCGAGGCATGGCCGTCCAGCACGCCAGACAGTATTTCCAGGGCATAGGGCTCCCAGTCCTGGTGGGGGTCCGCCAGGCGGGGCACCTGCCAGGCCAGAGCCACCACGGGCAACTTGGCCGGGGCCTTCACGGTCACCCGGCGCTCCCCCGCCTGTCCCGGTTCCGCCTGGGGCTTGCGCTGCGGCAGGGACCGGCTGGCGATGGGGCCGAAATACTGCCGGGCCCAGGCGAACACCTGGGCCGGGTCCACGTCGCCGGCCACCACCAGGGTTGCGTTGTTGGGGGCATACCAGCGTTCATACCACTCCCGTGCGTCCGCCACGGTCATGTGCTTCAGATCGTCCATCCAGCCTATCACCGGCCGGCGATAGGGGTGGGCCATGAAGGCGTTGGCCATCATCGCCTCGTAGAGCCTGGCCTGGGCGTTGTCCTCGGTGCGCAAGCGGCGCTCCTCCTTTACCACCTCGATCTCCTTGGCGAACTCCTGGGGCGAGAGAACCAGGTTGGCCATGCGATCCGCTTCCAGCTTCAGGGCCAGTTCCAGGCGATCCTTCCGCAAGGTCTGGAAATAGGCCGTGTGGTCCCGGGAGGTAAAGGCGTTCTCCCGGCCGCCCGCGGCGGCGATGCGCTTGGAAAATTCGCCGGCGGGCACCTCCGGCGTGCCCTTGAACATCATGTGCTCCAGTACGTGGGCCACCCCCGTGGTGCCGTTGCGCTCATCCACGCTGCCGGCCCGGTACCAGACCTGGGACACCACCACCGGCGCACGGCGGTCCACCTTCACTACCACTCTCATGCCGTTGTCCAGGCGCTCCTCCGCCACCTGGGCCCACGCCGGCACGCTTGCGAACAAGGCCCCCAGCAGGGCCCACCGGATCAGCCCCGGCATCCGGCGGGACGCCCCGTCAATTCGTTCCCCGCACCGTCCCAAGAAAGACTTGCCCCCCTTGGGGGAGAGTCTGGCGGATTTCCCCGAGCCGGAGACACGCCTGATCTGAGTCAACATCCGCATCCTTTCAAAAAGTGCCCGCATGATAGAATTTCCTCGAACTCAACGCAGCTTGTGACCCCCTCGGACAGCCCCTCCCGTGTTTGGTTTCTTCAAATCCGGCGCAAAATCCGGCGACGATGCCGGCGTCGCCCCGGCCACACCGGAGTCCACCCCGGTCGCCCCCCCGAGAACCTCCTGGGCCCAACGGCTCAAGCAGGGACTCAGCCGTACCCGCAATGCATTCACCGGGCAGATCGCCGGATTGCTGGGCGCGGGGGTCAAGATCGACGAGAACCTGTTCGAGGAACTGGAAACCGTGCTGCTCACCGCCGACGTGGGCGTGGACGCCACCCAGTTTCTCCTGGCACGGCTGCGGTCCAGGGTTAAACGGGACAAGCTCACGGATGCGGCCCAACTCAAGGACGCCCTCAAGGCGGAACTCGCCGCCCTCCTGGCCCCCCTGGAATCCCCCCTCGACACAGGCACGGCCAAGCCCTTCGTCATCATGCTGGCCGGCATCAACGGCGCCGGCAAGACCACCACCATCGGCAAGCTGGCAAAGCGCTTCCAGGACCAGGGCCTTTCCGTGCTGCTGGCCGCGGGCGATACCTTCCGAGCCGCGGCACGGGAACAGCTCGGCGAATGGGGGCGGCGCAACAACCTGGAAGTCATCCAATCCGAATCAGGCGATCCGGCGGCGGTGATATTCGATGCATTGCATTCGGCCCGCGCCAAGGGCATCGATATCGTTCTGGCGGATACCGCCGGCCGCCTGCCCACCCAGCTTCACCTCATGGAAGAAATCAAGAAGGTGAAGCGGGTACTGCAAAAGGCCGACCCCGGCGCGCCCCACGAGGCGCTTCTGGTACTGGACGCCAACATCGGCCAGAACGCCCTGGCCCAGGTGAAGGCCTTCGACGATGCCCTTGGCCTCACCGGACTGGTGATGACCAAGCTGGACGGCACCGCCAAGGGCGGGGTCATCGCCGCTCTGGCGGCGCGATTTCGTGACCGCCAACCCATTCCCGTCCGCTTCATCGGCGTGGGGGAGGGCCTGGACGACCTCCAGCCCTTCAAGGTCGACGAATTCGTCGACGCACTGTTTGCATGATCGAGATCAGCGACGTCACCAAGCGTTATCCCGGTGGCCACGAGGCCCTGACCGACCTGTCCCTGACCATCCAGCAGGGTGAACTGGTCTTCCTGACGGGTCACTCCGGCGCGGGCAAGAGCACACTGCTCAAGCTCATCGCCGCCATCGAGCGCCCCACCAGCGGCCATGTCATCGTGCGGGGCCAGAACGTGGGCCGCCTCAAGCGGGCCGCCCTGCCCTTCTTCCGCCGCAACATCGGCCTGATCTTCCAGGACCACAAGCTGCTGTATGACCGCAGCGTCTTCGACAACGTGCTGCTACCCCTGCACATCCAGGGTTTCACCGGCGTAGACGCCGCCAAGAGGGTGCGCGCCGCCCTGGACAAGGTGGGCCTGCTCAAGAAGGAGCGCTCCCGGCCCATCACCCTGTCCGGCGGCGAGCAGCAGCGCCTGTGCATCGCCCGGGCCATCGTCAGCCGCCCGGCCCTGGTGCTGGCTGACGAACCCACCGCCAACCTGGACGACGCCTATGCCCGGGACATCATGGACATGTTCCGGGCCTTCAACGAAGTGGGCGTGACCCTGGTGATTTCCACTCACGATCACGACCTGATCCGACGCTATGGCGGCCGCAACGTGCAAATTGCCTACGGGAAGCTGGTGCCATGAAGGCCTGGCTGATCCATCATCTCCACAGCCTGAAGACGGCGGCGGACCAATTCCGCGCCACCCCACTGGCCACTCTGTTTACCGTGCTGGTGATCGGCGTGGCCGTGGCCCTGCCCACCGGGCTTTACGTGCTGCTCGGCAACCTGGACCGTGCCGCCGGCGGCGTCAAACCCCAGGCGGAAGTCACCTTGTTCCTGAAATACAGCATCAGCGAGCCCCAGGGGCGGGAACTGGCGGCGCAATTGTCCAAGGCCGCCGATGTGGCGGGCGTGCGCTTCATCAGCCGCACCGAAGGCATCGGCAAGCTGGAGGCCGCCGGCCTGGCGGACATCACCGCCGGCCTGCCGGACAACCCCCTGCCCCACACCCTGGTGGTCAAGCCCGGGGAGGAAACGCCAGAAGCCCTGGAGAACCTGGGCGAACGCCTCAAGACCCTGCCGGAGGCCGAGCGGGTGCTTCTGGATACGGACTGGGTCAAGCGCCTGGCGGCCCTCATGGCGCTTGGCCAGGACATGGTGTTCATGCTGGCCGCCATGCTGGGCCTGGCCCTGGCCGCCATCACCGCCAACACCATCCGACTGCAGATCTATGCCCAGCAGGACGAGATCGAGGTGGCCCGCCTCATCGGTGCCACGGACCGCTTCATACGACGCCCCTTCCTGTATTTCGGCGGCATCCAGGGCCTGGCGGGCGGCCTGGCCGGCTGGGGCCTGGTGATGCTGGGCCTGCAGCTCATCGAGGGTAGCGTGCGCCAGGTGGCCAGCGCCTACGGCGTCGATTATTTGCTGAGCGGCCTTGGCCCCCTGGAACTCCTGGCTGCGCTGTCGCTAAGCGGGAGTCTGGGATGGCTGGGCGCTTTCTTCGCCGTTGGCCAGACCCTGCGCAAGGTCGATACCTTCTGAGCCCCAGGGCCGGGCTACGCCCAGCCCATCCCCCGAGGGGCACAAATCAACACGGGGCGAACCTTTGATGTTCTCTTGAGGAACTTCACCCCGTTAGCACTCTCATACAGCGAGTGCTAATATTGCGTTGACTGTTTATAAGGAGCTTTCCCCATGACCGCTCAAGCGCTGAACTTTCCTGTTCCCTCCGCCCTGGGCAGCCTGGAAAACTACATTCAGGCCGTGAACCGCTTTCCGCTGCTCAGCGCCGAGCAGGAGCACGATCTGGCCGTGCGCTTCCATAAACAAAATGACGTGGAGGCAGCCCGTCAACTGGTGCTTTCCCATCTGCGCCTGGTGGTGGCTATCGCCCGGGGTTACCTGGGTTATGGCCTGCCCCATGCCGACCTGATCCAGGAAGGCAACGTGGGCCTGATGAAGGCCGTCAAGCGTTACGACCCTGGTCGTGGCGTGCGTCTGGTTTCCTTCGCCGTCCACTGGATCAAGGCCGAAATCCACGAATTCATCCTCAAGAACTGGCGCATGGTGAAAGTGGCCACCACCAAGGCCCAGCGCAAGCTGTTCTTCAACCTGCGCAGCATGAAGAAGGAAGAGGGCACCCTGTCCGCCGACGCCGTCGAGGAAATGGCCAGGACCCTGAACGTCAACCAGTCGGATGTCAGGGAGATGGAGACCCGGCTCTACGGTCAGGACATGGCCCTGGACCCGGGCGTTGACGAGGATGATGATGCCTTCACCCCCATCGCCTACCTGGCTGCCCCCAATGCGGAACCCAGCCAGCATCTGGAACAGGCGGAGCGGGAGCGGCTGGCCACCACAGGATTGGGCCAGGCCCTGGCAACCCTGGACGACCGCAGCCGCCACATCGTGGAGGCGCGCTGGCTCAACGAGGAAAACCCCGCCACCCTGCATGATCTCGCTGCGGTCTACGGTATCTCCGCCGAACGGGTCAGGCAAATCGAAGCCAAGGCCCTGAAGAAGCTCAAGGTGGCCATGACCCACTGAAGGGGTTAGACCTACGGCAACAAAAAAGCCCCTTCCCGGGGCTTTTTTGTTGGTCCGGATGCAAGGCTCAGAACACGGAGCCCAGCACCACGGACAGTAAACTGATCCATGCCCAGAGAATGAGCGCCACTATCAGGGTCATGGGGAGGTTGGTTTTGCTGAACAGATCCATCGCACGCTTCCTCATATCAACATGCGCGGATTCTAAAACAAAAAGGGTACGGTTGACCGTACCCTGTCAAATCGAAGTTGATTACTTCTTGCTTGTAGCCTGGGCCTCCCCGACCATCAGTTGATCCTTCAACTTCGCCACGCTGGATTTGCCGAAACCCTTCACCTGGGCCAGGTCATCCACGCTCTTGAACGCACCATTCTTTTCCCTGTGCGTCACGATGGCCTTGGCCTTTGCAGGACCAATGCCTTTGACAGACTCCAGTTCGGACTGGGTCGCCTTGTTCAGGTCCACCGCAGCCAAGGCGGATACGGACATGGTCAAGCCCAGCAACAATGCGGCAAACAGTTTCTTCATGGTTTCCTCCACTGACAGTCGTTACGCCCACCTGGGCGCCAGTGGAATTTAGGATGGAGCGCGACTCCGGATCAATTCAACGAAAGTCATACAACGATCGGCATAGGCCGCATTAAGCCATGGAACGCTTTGTCGACCGGAAAGGCCAAAATGCGAACGGCATAGCGGCTCAGCGATCTTGCTGACGGAACTGCCTCACTCCACCTCGTCGGAATATCGTGCCTAGCTCCAATGGCCCTACCTCAAGACCGGATCAAGTTGATCGTGCTGATTGATCAGTTTTGCCCAAAGGATATGGTGGGGCTGGGTCATCAATTTCTTCATTGACTCCGCCACTTACAGACGTTACGCCCACTTGAGCGCCAAAGGAATTTGGGATGGAGCGCGACCCCGTAACAATTCAACGAATTGCATTCAATGATCGGCATAAACCCAAAAAACAAAACGGGCGCGGTTTCCCGCGCCCGTTTCTGCTTCAGTTCTAGCTGTTAGGCCAGATTAGAAGCTGTGCTCGATACCGATGGAGATCGTGGAAGGAGAAGTACCAGCTGCCGGAGCAAAGGTACCGCCTGCACCCGCACCGCCAGTGGTGTAGGTTGCGCCAGCGTCGTTATCGGTGCTGGCATACAGGGCATACACTTTGCTGCGCTTGGACAGGGCGTAATCAGCGCCGATGGCCCAGTAGTCAGCACCGGTGGAGGCGGCGGTATCGCCGTCTTCAGCCTTGGCATACTGTGCCTTCAGCGTGATGGGGCCCATGGCATAAGCGCCGTTGATGAACCAGGCGTTGCGATCGTTGACGGTAGCGCCGGCATCGTCGTCCATGCTCTCGTAACCGACGCCCACCTTGGCATCGCCAAACTTGTAACCGACGCCCAGTTTCCAGGCGGTCAGGTCGCTGGTGGCACCCGCGCCGGCCACACCATTCTCATGCTTTTCCCAGGCCAGGGAGCCGAACAGGGGACCGTTGCTGTAGATACCAGCCAGGGACCAGGCGTCACCGTCAGCAGCGCCCTGGGTACCCGCCTCGTTGGCGTTCACGCGGGCGAGAGCGGCATGGAAGCCAGAGAAGGTGGGAGAGATGTAGGCCCAGACGTTGGAACCACGCAGGTCGAAGTTGTTGGTGCCGTTAGTGCTGCCCATGATGGTGTTGTAGTCACCCATGGTGTCACCGAAGACGTCCAGGGAGCCGGTGGCCAGCTTGTAGGGGGTGTCATGGGTACCCACCAGGAAGGTACCAAAGCCGCCAGCCAGGCCAACGAAGGTGTTGCGGTTGCCGGTAGCGGCGCCGCTGGTATCGGTGGTCAGACCGGTTTCCCATTGCCACACGGCCTTCATGCCGCCGCCCAGATCCTCGGAACCCTTGAAGCCGATGCGGGAAGAGTTGGAGGAGATGCGGGTCAGGTCATCATCGGGGTTGGCGCCACCGACGGCAGCATCGGTGTTGATGTAATCGTAAGACGACTTGATCACACCATAGATGTCCACGTTGGAAGTGGCGGCAAAGGCGGGCGCGGCAAAGGTGCCAGCAACTGCCAGAGCGATCAGGGATTTCTTCATCTTGATACTCCTATCAGGTTAATGAAACTTCGTCCCGGTCGGGCCTCCGCTGTCGCTTCCACCCTTGGGGGTACTGCTCTTTGAAAAACCTCTCGCGCGAGAAGTTGAGGCGGATTTTGCACAAACTTCATAGGTGTCACCAAGTTACGAATCCTTTTGCAAGGATTTTTTCGCATACCCCGTTGCGGGGTTGCAACAAGGCCACAAACCCTTGTTGCGCGTCACCGCACTGGGTTGGCTAAAGCGCTTGGGTATGGGCTTGCAACCAGGCGGACAAGGTGGTTTCGTCCAGTTCGCCCGCAGCCACGGCAAGCATGGTCTGCACACAATCGATGTCACTTGCCACGAGCCGCAGGCCATTCAGTGCAAGAAACAATTCAATGCAGACGAATGCCGTACGCTTGTTGCCATCAATGAACGGATGATTGCGGGAAATGCCAAACCCATAAGCCGCCGCGCATTCCACAACGGTTGGATTGCCATAGGCTGCCAGGTTGAGGGGCCGCGCCAGGGCAGACGCCAACAAACTGGCCTCGCGCACACCTGCCGCACCGCCATGCTCCGCTAGCTGGGCTTCGTGGATCGCCCAAACAACTTGTTCCTTGATCCAGACAAAGTCCGTCACTTGGCCAGCTCACGCAACACGTTGCGTCGCTGCTTCATGATCGATTCCGCCAAGTCCATCTGCTCTGAGAAGTCGGGGTCGTATTCGGTAATCCGATAGCCATCGGGCGACTCCGTGAGGAAGACCGTATCCCCCTTCTCCAGCCGCATGCGCGTCAGGACTTCCTTGGGCAGGATAACGCCAACGGAATTGCCGATCTGGGTGAGTTTGAGGGCGACATGCATGGCAATGCTCCAATTGTTATAACAGACGTTATATTAATCCATGCTGCGTGATGCACAAGGCTTCCTGCACGCCTCACGCTGAATCAGCTCAATAGCCAGTTATCCAGCTTAAGACCCTTGACTCGCTCGAACTCCAGCACGTTGTCTGTTACGAGGACCGCATCCAATGCCAAGGTGTGAGCGGCGATGAGCAGGTCGTTGGGCCCGATCCGTTTTCCCCGGCTTTCCAGATTGGCCCGCACTACGCCATAAATCTGATCCACAGGGGACTCCAGCGGCAGCACGGCAAGCGCATTCAATATCACCTCCAACTGGTTGGTCAGCCTGGTCGAGGCCCGCTTGGCGGCGCCATAGCGCAATTCAGCCGCGACGATGAGACTGGTGCAGAGCTGTTCCTCACCCACTTGGGCAATGCGCTTGGCGACCACGCCCTGGGGATGCCTGACCAAGTCCGACAGGATGTTGGTATCGAGCAGGTAACGCATGCTCATAAGTCCACCGGTTCGATGGGCAATTCTTCGATGGGCGGAAAGTCTTCATCGAGCGGAGCCAAACCGGCGAGCACATCAAGGAGGGGCCGAGGCTTGACGGGCTCGATGATAAGACGCTCGCCCTCGCGGTGAATGATGGCCTCGACGCCAGGCAACTCGAATTCCCGCGGAATGCGCAAGGCCTGGTTTCTGCCGTTACGGAACAGTTTGATGTGGCGTTCGGTTTGCATGGCATTGGCCCCTCATTGGCATATGTCTTGACATAGGCTAGCCATGCGCCCCAACCGGGTCAATTAGAAAATAGGCGCGCCAGTTCCCGTCCAGGGTCGGCTGCCTTCATGAAGGCCTCTCCCACCAGGAAGGTATTGACACGGTGCCGGCGCATAAGGGCCACATCCGCCGGGGCGAGGATGCCGCTTTCCGTCACCACGATCCTGTCCGTGGCAATGCTTGGCAGTAGATCCAGGGTGGTATCCAGGTGGGTGGCGAAGGTGCGCAGGTTGCGGTTGTTGATGCCCATGAGGGGGGTCTGGAGTTGCAAGGCGGCGTTCAGCTCCTCGCCATCATGGCTCTCCACCAGGACGGCCATACCCAGCTCGTGGGCCAGGCTTTCCAGTTCCTGCATCTGCGCCAGGGAAAGGGCCGCCACGATCAACAGGATGCAGTCCGCCCCCATGGCCCTGGCCTCATAGACCTGATAGGGATCGATCATGAAGTCCTTGCGCAATACGGGCAGGCTACAGGCGTTACGGGCAGCCACCAGGTATTCCGGCATTCCCTGGAAGTAGTCCCGGTCCGTGAGCACGGATAGGCAGGCCGCACCGCCGTGCTCGTAGCTGGCGGCAATCTCGGCGGGATGGAAGTCGGCGCGGATGACACCCTTGCTGGGACTGGCCTTCTTGATCTCGGCGATGACGGCCGGGCGGCCTGAAGCGATCTTGTTGCGGATGGCGCCCACGAAGTCCCGCGCGTGAGGAGCATTCCTTGCTGCCTCCATCACGGCATCCATCGGCATGGCCTGCTTGGCGGCGGCCACTTCGGTGCGCTTGGTGGCGAGTATCTTTTCCAGGATGTCGGACATGACGGTTCTCTTTCTGAATTCCCTCAGTTGCGGGAATGACAATCTGACAAGTGGCTAGCTTTCCTCCATGCGCACCCGGGGGGCGATGGCAGTGAGCAATTCGTAGGCGATGGTACCGGCGGCCGCGGCCACCTCGTCCACCGGCAATCCGGCACCCCAGAGGACGACAGGGCTGCCCACATGGGCGGTGGGCACAGGGCCCAGGTCCACACACAGCATGTCCATGGAAACCCGGCCCAGGATGCGGGCAGGCTGGCCGGCGACCAGCACGGGGGTACCGGTGGGGGCGTGGCGGGGATAGCCATCGGCATAACCGCAGGCGACCACACCCACCTTCATGTCACGATCGGCCCGGAAGGTAAAGCCATAGCCCACCCCCTCGCCCTTGCGCACGGCCTGCACGGCGATGAGCCGGCTTTCCAGATGCATGGCCGGCAACAGGCCCAGGGACTCGCCCGTCTGGTCCTCGAACGGCGAGGCGCCGTAGAGCATGATGCCTGGACGCACCCAGTCCCCATGGGCTTCCGGGTAGCGCAGCAGGGCGGCGGAGTTGGCCAGCGTCACGGTCGGGCTCTCCCCATCCTTGCTCACGGATGCGCGTAGTGCCTCGAACACGGCCAGCTGGGCCGCCACGCCCACCGTGGGATCGTCGGCGCAGGCGAAGTGGGTCATCAGGGTGACGCGCCCCACCTGGCTCATGACCTGGAGGCGGAACAGTTCCTCCGCCGCCCGCTTGGGCGTCATTCCCAGGCGGTGCATGCCCGTATCCACCTTGAGCAGGACATCCAGCCGGTGCTCCAGCCGGGCCTTGGCCAGGACGTCCACCTGGTCGGCCCGGTGGATCACGGGGCGCAGGCGAAGACGCGAGATCTCCGGCAACTCGTCGGGACCGAAGAAACCTTCCAGCAGCACGATGGGGTGGGTGTAGCCTTCGGCCCGCAACTGGGCGGCTTCGTCCAGGGTCAGCACGGCGAATCCGTCCGCGCTCCGGAGGGCCTTTGCCACCCTCAGCACGCCGTGGCCGTAGCCGTTGGCCTTGATCACGGCCATGACCTTGGCCTTGGGGGCGGCGGCACGGGCCACCCCCAGGTTATGGGCCAGGGCGGCCGTGTCGATGCGGGCGACTAAGGGACGGGACATTGCCGGAAGATGGGGGATAAGGAATGGGGGATGGGGGATGGGGGATGGGAGGCGGGACACTGACCCTCTCATCACTCATTCCCCATCACTCATCCCCGCCGCATAGTTCTCGAATCGGGTGTACTCGCCCAGGAAGGTGAGTCGCACCATGCCGATGGGGCCGTTGCGCTGCTTGCCGATGATGATCTCGGCGGTGCCCTTGTCCTGGCTGTCCGGGTTGTAGACCTCGTCCCGGTAGATGAACAGGATCACGTCCGCGTCCTGCTCGATGGCGCCGGATTCCCTCAGGTCAGACATGACGGGGCGCTTGTTGGGCCGCTGTTCCAGGGAGCGGTTGAGCTGGGACAGGGCGATGACCGGCACGTGCAGTTCCTTGGCCAGGCCCTTGAGGGAGCGGGAGATGTCGGAAATCTCCGTGGCCCGGTTCTCGCCGCTGCCGGTGCCGGACATGAGCTGCAGGTAGTCGATGACGATGAGGCCCAGGGGCTTGTCGTCCTTGCACTGACGGGCCAGGCGGCGGGCCCGGGCCCGCACCTCCATGGCCGTGAGGCCCGGCGACTCATCTATATAGAGAGGCGTTTCGTTAAGCCGGCCCAGGGCATGGGTCAGGCGGGGCCAGTCGTCCTCCGAGATGCGCCCGGTACGCAGCTTGTGCTGGTCCAGGCGTCCCACGGAACCCAACATCCGCATAACCAGCTGGGTGGCGCCCATTTCCATGCTGAACACGGCCACGGAATGACTGGTGTCCAGGGCCACGTTCTCGGCGATGTTCAGACTGAAGGCGGTCTTGCCCATGGAGGGCCGGCCGGCGACGATGATCAGATCCCCCGGCTGCAGGCCCGAGGTCTTGGTGTCCAGGTCGGAGAAGCCCGTGGCCACGCCGGTGACCTCGTTGGGGTTCTCCCGGTTGTAGAGTTCGTCGATGCGGGTCACCACCTCCATGAGCAAAGGCTGCATGGGCTGGAAGCCCTGGGTGGCCTTGGCCCCCGCTTCCTTGATCTCGAACACCCTGGCCTCGGCCTCGTCCAGGATCTGGGTGGCGGAACGGCCGGCGGGGCTGAAGGCGGATTCGGCGATGCCGGTGCCCACCTCGGCCAGTTTCCGCAGCACGGAACGCTCCCGCACGATCTCCGCGTAGCGGCGGATGTTGGCGGCGGAAGGCGTGTTCTGGGCCAGGGCGGCCAGATAGGCCAGGCCGCCGATCTCGTCCAGGGTTCCCAGGGACTCCAGGGACTCCGCCACCGTCACCACGTCGGCGGGCTTGTTCTCCTCCACCAGGCGGGTGATCTGGCGCCAGATGGCGCGGTGGTCGGCGCGGTAGAAATCCTTCTCGACGATCAGGTCGGCAATGCGCTCCCAGGCATTGTTCTCCAGCAGAAGCCCGCCCAGCACGGACTGCTCCGCCTCCACGGAATGGGGCGGCAGCTTGAGGGCGGTGAGTTCCTGGTCGAGGACTGAAGACATGGAAGGCTGGCGGGAGAACGAAGCGGCATTTTAGCCCAATGCACTGCATCGGGCTGAGCGGTGTACCCCAGCAAAAAAGGCCGCTTGCGCGGCCTTTTTTGCTGGGCCCAGAAAGGCTCAGCCCTCGCCCACCACCGCCACGGTGATGTCGCAGGTGACGTCCGTGTGCAGGGCCAGGGTGACGGGGTATTCGCCCACGGCCTTGAAGGGCCCCTCGGGCAGGCGCACCTCGGCCTTGGCCACGGCGTTGCCCTGGGCATTCAGGGCCTCGGCGATGTCCGCATTGGTGACGGAGCCGAACAGGCGACCGTCCACACCGGCCTTCTGGCTCACGGTCACGGTGATGCCGGCCAGCTTCTCGGCACGGGCCTGGGCAGAGGCCAGTTTCTCGGCGGCCTGTTTTTCCAGTTCGGCCTTGCGCTCCTCGAAGGCGGCGATGTTGGCCTTGTTGGCACGCTTGGCCATGCCTTGGGGGATGAGGAAGTTGCGGGCGTAGCCGTCTTTCACCTTGACCACGTCGCCCAGGTTGCCCAGGTTGGCCACTTTATCCATCAGGATGATTTCCATGTCGTGCTCCTGATTAGCTGCTGTGTTGATCGGTGTAGGGCAGCAGGGCCAGGAAGCGGGCGCGCTCGATGGCGGTGGAGAGCTGACGCTGGTAACGGGCCTTGGTGCCGGTGATGCGGGCGGGGATGATCTTGCCCTGCTCGTTGATGAAGTCCTTCAGGACTTCCACATCCTTGTAGTCCACCTCTTTCACCTTTTCCACGGTGAAGCGGCAGAATTTCTTGCGGCGGAACAGGGCACCGCCGTTGGGGTTCTTGGGACGGGGCTTGCGTTTGATGAAAGCCATTTTGTTACTCCTCTATATAAAGCGAAGGGCCGCCCCGAGTTTTATTGCTCCCCTCGGGGGACGGAAACCGCGAAGCGGATTCCTAGGGGCTCTTCAAAATTCCGAATTCAGTTACATGCAGTTCGAGCTGATTGCCTTGCACGCTCTTGCGGTCCAGGAAGCCGACAAGTTTCAGGGCTGAGCCCTTTTCCACCTTTGCCAGGGCCTCGGCCACATTGCCGAAGGCCACCAGTTCCGTCTCCATCTCCACCGTCCGCTGGCGCCGGGCTTCTTCCTGGGGACCCGTATGGGCCACTTTCAGGCGAAGGGCGGCAATACCCGCGGGGGTGTGGCGCAGTCCGGCGTTGTCCAGCAACCGGGCAGTCAGCTCGAAACGATTCAGACCCTGGTTCAGGCGGCCTGCTCGGCAGCAGCTTCAGCGGAGCCAGCGCCTTGGGCAGCCATCAGGTTGCGGGCCTTCTCGCCCTTCATCATGGCGGAGGGCTCGGTGACCGCACCGTCGCGCACCAGGGTCAGGTGGCGCAGGATGGCGTCGTTGAAGCGGAAGCCGTGCTCCAGCTCGTTCAGGGTCTCCTGATCGCACTCGATGTTCATCAGCACGTAGTGGGCCTTGTGCATCTTCTGGATGGTGTAGGCCAGTTGCAGGCGACCCCAGTCTTCCAGACGGTGCACGTGACCGTTGCGTGCGGCGACCTGGGCCTTGTAACGCTCGACCATGGCGGGCACCTGCTCGCTCTGGTCCGGATGGACGAGGAAGACAATCTCGTAATGGCGCATTGAAACTCCTTTTGGGTAGAGGAACCATCGTTCCATTCAGCCGCCCCCGTGCGTTCGGAGTGCGGCAAGGCGAAAAAACCAAGCCCGCCGGGTTCAGTCCGGGCGGGCTCGGAGAGGGGCGGAATTCTATTTAATAATCAGGCGGATAGCAAGACAGTTCCAAGGCAATCCAACTCGGCGCCTTGCATCTTGCAGGCGCGCAGCGCCGACCTTGTAACTTGCACCTGCATTATGCAACGCAATCGACGTAATAACGGGTCTTGCCGCCGTCCTTGCCATTTTCCCGACCCTTCACCAGGCCGTGCACATCCGTCTCGAAGCCGGGGAACCGTTCGTTGAACTCCCGGGTGAACTGGAGATAGCGCACGATGGTGGCGTTGAAACGCTCGCCGGGGATCAGCAGGGGAATTCCCGGCGGATAGGGCGTCAGCAGGATGGAGGTGATGCGCCCTTCCAGGTGGTCGATTTCCACACGCTCGATCTCCTTGTGGGCCATCTTGGCAAAGGCATCGGCGGGCTTCATGGCGGGTGCCATCTCGGAGAGATACATCTCGGTGGTGAGGCGGGCCACGTCGTTGGCCTTGTAGATGGCATGGATCTGGCTGCACAGGTCTTTCAGCCCCACCCGCTCGTAAAGGGGATGCTTGGCCACGAACTCGGGCATGACCCGCCAAAGGGGCTGGTTGCGATCGTAGTCGTCCTTGAACTGCTGCAACTCCGTGACCATGGTGTTCCAGCGGCCCTTGGTGATGCCGATGGTGAACATGATGAAGAAGGAATACAGGCCGGTCTTCTCCACAATGACGCCATGCTCCGCCAGGTACTTGGTCACCACGGCGGCGGGAATGCCAATGTCCTCGGCGAAGTCCCCCGCCATGTTGAGGCCGGGGGTGATGATGGTGGCCTTGATGGGGTCCAGCAGGTTGAAGCCCGGGGCCAGGTCGCCGAAACCATGCCAGGCCTCTCCCGCCTTCAGCATCCATGCATCCCGCTCCTCGATCCCCTCCTCCGACAGGTCGGCTGGCCCCCAGACCTTGAACCACCAGTCCAGGCCCAGTTCCGTTCCCACCTTGCGCATGGCGCGGCGGAAATCCAGGGCCTCGGCAATGGATTCCTCCACCAGTGCGGTGCCCGCCGGCTCTTCCATCATGGCCGCCGCCACGTCGCAGCTGGCGATGATGGCGTACTGGGGTGAGGTGGATGTGTGCATGAGGAAGGCCTCGTTGAACACGTCCCGGTCCAGTTTGTGCTCCTTGGCGTCCTGCACCAGGATCTGGGAGGCCTGGGAGAGACCCGCCAGCAATTTATGGGTGGACTGGGTGGAGAACACCATGGACTCGCTGCAACGGGGCCGGTCGGCGCCAATGGCATGGTAATCGCCGTAGAAATCATGGAAGGCTGCGTGGGGCAGCCAGGCCTCGTCGAAATGCAGCGTATCGATCCTGCCGTCCAGTTCCTGCTTGATCTCCTCCACGTTGTACATGATGCCGTCGTAGGTGGATTGGGTGATGGTCAACACCCGGGGCTTGATGCCCTTGTCCTTGATGAACGGGTGGGCGGCGATCTTCTTCTGGATGTTGGACCACTCGAACTCCGCCTTGGGGATGGGACCGATGATGCCGTAGTGGTTGCGGGTAGGCATCAGGAACACGGGCAGGGCGCCGGTCATGATGATGGCGTGGAGCACCGACTTGTGGCAGTTGCGGTCCACCACCACCACGTCGTTGGGAGCCACGGTGGCGTGCCAGACGATCTTGTTGGAGGTGGACGTGCCGTTGGTGACGAAGTACAGGTGGTCGCAGTTGAAGATGCGCGCCGCGTTGCGCTCCGAGGCGGCCACCGGGCCGGTGTGGTCCAGCAACTGGCCCAGTTCCTCCACGGCGTTGCACACGTCCGCCCGCAACATGTTCTCGCCGAAGAACTGGTGGAACATCTGCCCCACCGGGCTTTTCAGGAAGGCCACGCCTCCGGAATGCCCGGGGCAATGCCAGGAATAGGAGCCGTCCGCGGCGTAGTGGGTCAGGGCGCGGAAGAAAGGGGGCGGCAGGGAGTCCAGGTAGGCATTCACCTCCCGCTTGATGTTGCGGGCGATGAACTCCGGCGTGTCCTCGTACATATGGATGAAGCCGTGCAGTTCCCGCAGCACGTCGTTGGGGATGTGGCGGGAGGTGCGGGTCTCGCCATAGAGGAAGATGGGGATGTCCCGGTTGCGGAAGCGGATCTCTTCCACGAAGGCGCGCAACTCGGCAATCGTGGACTCCGCCTCCTCGCCGGCGAATTCCTCGTCGTCCACCGACAATATGAAGGCCGAGGCCCGGCTCTGCTGCTGGGCAAAGGAGGCCAGATCGCCGAAGCTTGTCACCCCCAGGACCTCCATGCGCTCGTCTTCCAGGGCCTTGGCCAGGGCGCGGATGCCCAGGCCGGAGGCATTCTCGGAACGGAAGTCCTCGTCGATGATGATGACCGGAAAATGGAAACGCATGGCCTGTTCCTAATAAGGAGGCAAAAAGATTGCGCGGATTATAGAAAGCCCGCGCGACCGCGTTTGTTAAATCTTGGGCAGGGTCACGCCGGTCTGGCCCTGGTACTTGCCGCCCCGGTCCCGGTAGGAGGTCTCGCAGGGCTCGTCGCTCTCGAAGAACAGCATCTGGGCCACACCCTCGTTGGCATAGATGCGGGCCGGCAGGGGGGTGGTGTTGGAGAACTCCAGGGTCACGTGGCCTTCCCACTCGGGCTCCAGGGGCGTGACGTTGACGATGATGCCGCAGCGGGCATAGGTGCTCTTGCCCAGGCACACCACCAGCACATCCCGGGGGATGCGGAAGTACTCCACCGTACGCGCCAGGGCAAAGGAGTTGGGGGGGATGATGCAGAACTCGTCCTTCACCTCGACAAAGGAGTTGGGGTCGAAGTGCTTGGGGTCGACGATGGTGGAATTGATGTTGGTGAACAGCTTGAATTCGTCGGCACACCGTACGTCGTAGCCGTAGCTGGAGGTGCCGTAGGAGACAATCTTGTTGCCGTTGACGCTCTTCACCTGACCGGGCTCGAAGGGTTCGATCATGCTGTGTTCCGCCGCCATGCGGCGGATCCACTTGTCGGATTTGATGCTCATTGTCGTGCTCGGGAGGTTTCGAAAGGACGGCGATGCTGGCAGTGGCCGGCAGAAAATACACAGCGCGAACAATAGGGCCGGTCCGCGCCCCGCACAAGGCGTTCCCCGGAAAAATACCAATGCTGTCAGCAATAGTGCCCACGTCACTGACGTCGCCGCAGGCGAGGAATGGCACCTAGGGAGCGAGGATGAGATGAAATGAGCCCGCCGGCCTTCATGCGGCATATCTCCCGCCTGGGTATTGCCGCCATCGATGGTAGCGCCGAAACGAAGCCGCCCGCGACATGGACACCCCCGAAGCATGGATCGCGCGGCCGTCGCCGATGCCAGCCCGCTGATCGCCCTGGCGCGTCTTCGCGGGCTGGGCTGACTCGGGGCGCTGTTCGGCCTGGCCAGGCATCGTGGCCTGATACATTCCACTTGGGCGGCGTTCACGGAGCTGCTGCGCGGCGACTTCCGGATATCCAGGGAGGTCAGCCGGGCGAAGCTCAATTGAGAGGGCGAAGTTCACGTACCCCGCCCCTCCCGAGGGCTTCTTCGGCGCGGCGGGGGTAGATGCGCCGCGCTAAGTCCCGCGTGCCGCGCGCAGGGTGGCGAGGGCCTCCGGGAAGTCGAACGACGCCAGCTGGCGGGAGAAAGTGGCGGCCGACTCGCCCAGGGCTTGTGCCAGGGCCGACGCATATTCCCGCGCCAAGCGCACCGCCTCGGCATCGTGGCTTGCAAGCAAGATTTCAAGCCGGTCGAGCGCGTCCGCGTTGGCCGTCGTGGCCGGCGCGGTATTCGGTTCCTCGGGCAGGGTGGCAAAGACGCGGGACAGGGTCTCCTGTGCCGCTGCGAATTCATCGGCCAGGCATTTCGCCTGCTCGTCCCTTCCCTCGTGAACGGCCGCTTCCAGCTCCAGCGCCAACGCATGAAGACCCGTCAAGCCGAGCAAGCTCGTCGAACCCTTCATGTCATGGGCGATCCGCCTCGCCGTTTCGCGCTCATCCGCGTCCAGCGCCTGGCGAACCGACGGCATGGCTTGTGCGTGTACGTCGAAAAAGGTGTGCAGCAGGTTGCGCAGGAGGTCCCGGTTTCCGCGCACCGGGCGCAGCGCCTTTTCCATTTCCAGGCCTGGCAAGCCCTCCAGCGGGCCGGCCTGCACCATGGCGGGCGCCTCCTCAGGCGCCCGCCACCCCGATGCCGGCGCCTGAGGAGGCATGTCCGGAAGCCACTTCAGCAGGGTGGCGTAGAGCGCATCGGGATTCACGGGCTTGGCGACGAAATCGTTCATCCCGGCGGTGAGGCAGGCATTGCGGTCCTCGTCGAAGGCGTTCGCGGTCATCGCCAGGATCGGCTTGTCAGCCCATCCGGGCAGGGCACGGATTGCCCGGGTGGCGTCCAGACCGTCCATCACCGGCATCTGGACGTCCATCAGAATGATGTCATAGGGCGTTGCCTTGGCCTTTTCCACTGCTTCCTGGCCGTCCTCGGCGACATCCACGGCCAGGTCCACACCATTCAGCAATTCGACGGCCACCTCGCGATTGACCGCGTTGTCCTCCACCAGCAACAGGCGTGCGCCAGGTGCGCGGGCGCGCAGGTGGGCGTCGACCTCGTTCGTGTCCGGCCGCGTCTCTTCCAGGGGCACGCCGTGGCCGCGTCCGAGCCGGGCGGTGAACCAGAAGCGGCTGCCCTGGCCCGGTGAGCTCTCCACTCCGGCCTCGCCGCCCATCATACCGGCCAGGCGGCGGGTGATGGCCAGACCCAGGCCGGTGCCTCCGAAGCGGCGTGTGGTGGAGATGTCGGCCTGGGTGAAGGCCTGGAACAGGCGACCAAGCACATCCGGCGCGATGCCGATACCGCTGTCCTCCACCTCGAAGCGGATCAGCAGCCCGGCATCATCCTCTTCCAGCAGTCTGGAGCGCAGGACGATGCCCCCCGACTCGGTGAACTTGACCGCGTTGCCGGCGTAGTTGAGCAGGGCCTGGCGCAGGCGAGTGACGTCACCGCGCAGCCAGCCCGGCACCGAGTCGGTATCCAGGGTGACGGACAGGCCCTTGGTCCGTGCCGCCTCGCCGATCAGGGAACAGACATGGTCGAGCAGGGAGGACAGGGTGAAATCCGCCTGCTCCAGCTCCACCCGGCCGGCCTCGATCCTGGAGAGGTCGAGGATGTCGTTGATGATGGAGAGCAGGTGCGCGGCGGCGGCGTCGATCTTGTCCAGCCGCTCCGCCTGGTGGGGTGTGGCGCCGTCGCGCCGCAGCAGGTGGGAGAGGCCCATGATGGCATTCATGGGCGTGCGGATCTCGTGACTCATGTTGGCCAGAAAGGCACTCTTGGCCTGGTTTGCGGCCTCGGCGGCGGCACGCGCCTCGTCAAGCTGGCGGGTACGCTCTTCCACCAGCTCCTCCAGGTGGTGGCGGTGGCGGTCCAGTTCCTGGCCCATGTGTTTCTTCTCGGTGATGTCCTCCTTCACCGCGACGAAGTGGCTGATGCGCCCGTCCGGCTGGCGGATGGGGGAGATGGTGGCGATCTCGTAAAAAATCTCGCCGTTCTTGCGCCGGTTGATGAACTCGCCATGCCAGGACCGGGCCTGGTTCAGCGCGTCCCACAGGGCCGCGTAGTTCTCCGGCGGCGTCAGACCGGATTGCAGGATGCGCGAGTTGCGGCCCAGGATTTCCTCACGGCGATAGCCGCTGGTGTGCACGAAGGCGTCGTTGACGTACTCGATACAGCCGTCGGGGTCGGTGATGACGATGCTCTCCGGACTCTGCGCCACCGCCAGGGAAAGCTTGCGCAATTCATCCTCGGCGATCCGGCGCTCGGTAATATCGCGGTTGGTACCGCGCCGGCCGAGAAATGTCCCGTCCGCGGCAAAGATCGGCTTGCAGTGATGGGCGATCCAGCGAGTGGTTCCGTCGGTGTGGATGATCCGGCATTCCAGCTCCGTCTTGTCTTCTTCCGAGGCGCGGGCCAGGTGATCCCGATAGGCCGCGCGATCCTCGGGATGGATGCACTCCAGCATCCGCTCCGGGTCCGCCATGAAGAACTCCGGCGGATGGCCGGTCAACTTTTCGCAGGCCGGCGAGATATAGAGGTAGCGGCCGTCCGGGCCGATCCAGAATATGCAGTCTATGGCGTTTTCCGACAGGAGGCGGAAATTGGCCTCCGATTCCGCCAGGGCGGCGCGGGCCGCCTCGGCGCGGTCACGTGCGGCCTGGGCTTCCTCCATCAGGCGGAGCGCGTCCAGGCGCGCCTGCTTTTGCTGTTCGAGCAGTTCGGCCTGTGCCTGCTCGGCCTGCTTGTGTTCGGTGACGTCGCTGAACGCGGCGAGGACCCCGCTGACCAAGGCGATGCCAGATATCCGCATGATGCGTTCAGAGCCGTCCCGGCAGGCCACCCGGTACTCGCGCGGCGTGATGTTGCCTCCCCGCACGGGCGCCTCGGCCGCCAGGGCACTATTCCACAGGGCTTGCACCTGGGCGCGGTACGCGGAGTCGGGATAGGCCAGTCGCCACCAGTCGGACAAGGTGCGCAGCTCGTCATGACCGTAGCCGAAGACGTGGTCGAAGCTCAGGTTGCGGTCGACGATCAGGCCCGCCGCATCGACATAGGCCATGGGCACGGGCACCTCATGGAACAGGTGCCGGAAGCGCGCCTCGCTTTCCCGCAGGCCCAGGATGGCCGCGTCGAGGCGTTGTTTCACGGCGGCGATCTCCGTCACGTGAATGGGCGGGGCATTCTCCGAGGGCGAAGCCAGCCCCGCCATCTGTTTGCCGAGGCGCCGCCCGGCCAGCCTCCCCGCCGCCCGGCCGAGCAGGGTGGCGAGCAGCAGCGCGACCAGCAGGTAGGCGCCGGAATGCAGCAGCGGCGCCCGTTTCGCCGCGCGCGGAACCTCCAGCACCACCGACCAGGGCGCCGCCGTAAGCCGCGCCACATACCGGTCGGCGGCGTCCACGTCGCGCGCGGGATCGAACCCGGGCGGCGCGCGCCGCGCGATCTCGGCGCCGGTGCTGTCGAGCAGGGCCAACGACCAGCCGGAAGGCAGGGCCGCCTGATCGAGCCGCTCGCGGAAGTGGGTGGTTTCGAAGGTGGCCAGCACCAAGTGCCGCGCCCGGCCCTCCCGCACCCCGGGAACGGCGATGGCCACGATGGGCTGCCGCGCGACCGGCCCCACGAACACGTCTCCCACCGCCGGGCGCGCGCTCCCCAGGGCCAGGGGCGCGGCGGCGCGACCCTCGGGTTGCGGCAGCATGGGCAGAGGCGCACCAAACGGCACGCGGGTGTTGAACCGCATGTTGCGCCGGGCGTCGGCAAACACGACATGGTTGCCGAAGCCGGCCAGGAAGCCCTGGGCCTCGCGGTAGAGCACCGGCCAGGCTTTCGGGTCGTCGGCCAGGGGCGAGGCCGCCAGCATGCGCAGGGCATCGATGCGCGCGTTCAGGTGCTGGTCGATATGCCTGGCGAAATTATGCGCGAAATTACCGGCCTCCCGCGCCCGGTTCGCCTTCTGGGTGGCGACTTCGTCATAGGACAGCCAGCCGGCCAGGGCCAACAGGGGCGCCATGGCCAGCCAGACCAGGCGGCTCAGATAGACGGAGAGCGGGCGCGGGTTCATGGGCCTGTGACCTGGCGGCCGGGTGGATCGCGGTACGCCTCGGCGATGCCGACGAAGGTGTCGAAGTGGGCCAGGAAGGTGTCCGCCGCGTCGGGATCAAAGTGCTGGCCGCTCCCCGCCGTGATGATTTCGCGCGCCTCCGGGTAGGTCATGGGCAACTTGTAGACGCGCGGCGAAATGAGGGCGTCGAACACGTCGGCCAGGGCCATGAGGCGGGCGGAAACCGGGATGGCCTCGCCGGCGAGGCCGTCCGGATAGCCCGTGCCGTCCCATTTTTCGTGGTGCCAGCGGGCGATCTCCTTGGCCAGGCCGAGGAAGGCCACCGGCGTCACTGCGTCCCGCTCGGCCTGTTCAATGGCCTCGGCGCCCAGCCGGGCATGGGTGCGCATCACCGTCCATTCCTCGGGCGTGAGCGGGCCGGGTTTCAGCAGGATGGCGTCGGGGATGCCCACCTTGCCGATGTCGTGCAGGGGGGCGGAGCGGGCCAGCAGTTCGATGTACTGCCCGTCCAGGTCGGCCCGGAAGCGCGGGTGTGCGGCCAGCAGGCCAGCCAGGTGCCGCACATAGCCCTGGGTGCGCAGGATGTGGTTGCCGGTCTCCGGGTCGCGGGTCTCCGCCAAATGGGCCAGGGCGCGGATGCCCACGGTCTGCACCAGTTCGTTTTCCCGCATGCGCCGGTCCACCTCGGTTTCCAGCCAGGCGTTCTGGTCGCGCAGCAGGTCGCGCGACCGCTTCAGCGCCAGTTGTGCCCGTACCCGCGCCAGCACCACGGGTGGCAGGATAGGCTTGGTGATGTAGTCCACCGCGCCCAGATCAAAGCCGCGCAACTGGTCTTCCTGGCGGTCCAGGGCGGTGAGGAAGAGGACCGGGATGTCGCGCACGCGCGCGTCGCGGCGCAGGTGCGCGAGGACAGTGAAGCCATCCATGTCGGGCATCATCACGTCCAGCAGGATCAGGTCCGGTCGCGGCGCGACACCAGCCAGGGCCAGGGCCTGCTCGCCCGACTTGGCGGCGCGCACCTGGAATTCGGGGTGCAGCAGTTCACTCAGCACCGCCAGGTTTTCCGGGTTGTCGTCGACGATGAGGATCGTCGTGGTGCGCTGAGCAGATGATCCCGCGCATGAGTCGTTCATGTCCTGCCCCCAGCCTGCTGAGGCTGCCCCCGCGTAAATACTTCGTTCAGGTCAGACGGACGCCAGACCTGGTTCAAGGGACTTGCCCTTTACCTGTATATCGGTTTGGACTTTTCAGAACGCAGGGCCGGCATCCCGAAGATGCCGGGAATTTTTCCCGGACGCGCCAGGGTGCTGATCCTAGGCAACTCCCTTTCCCGGTGGCTGCGCTGCGCTTATCCACATGAGGTCTGCCACGCCGGAGATGAAGAGTATTTTTCCCGACCTTGCTCGCCTACCATGGCACTGTTGCCCCGGAGGCCAGCCCCATGCCAACCCGCCGAACCCGACATGCCACATCCCTGGCCCAGGCCGTGCTCGACGCCGTGCCCGTGCATGTGGCGGTGCTCGACCGGGCCGGGGTGATCGCCGCAGTCAACACCACCTGGCGGCAGTTCGCGCGGGATAACGGTGCGGATCTGTCCATGTCCCATTCCGCTGAAGGTGTGGACTACCTGGCGGTCTGCCGGGCGGCGCGTGGTGAATCCTCGGAAGGCGCGCTGGAGGCGGCAGAGGGCATCCAGGCGGTGCTGGATGGGCGTCTTGCCGATTTCAGCCTGGAGTACACCTGCCATTCCCCCGGGCGGCAGCGCTGGTTCGTCCTGATGGTGAATCCGATGCGCACACCGGTGGGCGGCGTGGTGGTTGTGCACGCCGACGTGACGCAGCGCAAGCTGGCGGAGCTTGCGTTGCTGGAGAGCGAGACACAGCATCGCAGCGTGCTGCAGGACCAGACTGAGGTGATCAGCCGTTTTCTGCCGGATGGCACTTTCACCTTTGTCAATGAGGTGTACTGCCGTTTCTTCGGCAAGACCGCCGGGGAACTGCTGGGCCGGCGCTGGCAGCCCGTGGCTCATGCGGACGATCTGCCCTTGATCGAGGCCCGGCTGGCGGAACTCTCGCCGGCCAATCCGGTGGTGACCATCGAGAACCGGGTGTATGCCGGCGATGGCAGGCTGCACTGGATTGAGTTCGTCAACCGCGCCCTGTACGACGATACGGGACGCATCCGGGAGATCCAGTCGGTGGGCCGTGACATCGGCGAACGCAAGCGCATGGAACAGGCGCTGCACGGCACCCATGTGCACATGCGCCTGATCCAGGAGGCCGCCCATGTCGGCACATGGGAATGGGACATGACCAATGGGGAACTCGCCTGGTCGCCGGAGATGCTGCGGCTCTATGGCTACACGGAAGCGGATTTTCCCGGCGACTACGCCGCCTTCTCCCGCCGCGTCCATGCCGAGGACCTGGCGCGTACGGAACGTGAATTGGACGCGGCGGTGGCCGAGCAACGTCCCTTCGCCATGGAGTTCCGGGTGCTGCCGCCCGGCCGCGAGTCGTGCTGGGTGTTGGCCCGCGGGGCAGTCGAGTACGATGCATACGGCAAGCCGGTACGCATGTTCGGCGTCAACATCGACATCAGCGCGCGCAAGGCGATGGAGGCGAGGAAGGACGCCCTGGTGGAGGAGATTGCCCGCCTGAACCGCGAGTTGCTACGAGTCCAGGAGCGGGAGCGCACCGCCCTGGCCAAGGAACTGCACGACGAGTTGAGCCAGGAGATCGTCGCCATCCGCGCCCATGCCGGGGCGATCCAGCGCCGCGGCGGGCGGAAGGTCGGCCGCACCCGTGAAGACGCCGCCGCGATCGTCGAGGCGGCGGGCCGCATCTACGACGTCTCCCACCGCCTGATGGACGGCCTGCACCCCCGCATGCTGGACAGCACCGGGCTGGTCGATGCCCTGCTCGGCCACCTGGCGACCTGGTCGCAGCGCAATCCGGACATCCGCGTCATCGCCCGGCTGACCAGCGCTGGCCTGCCATGTCCCGAGGAAGTCCGCATCCAGCTCTTCCGCATCGCCCAGGAAGCCCTCACCAATGTCGCCCAACATGCCCGGGCCCGCCATGTCCGGATGTTTCTCGGCGTGCGCGCGGGGCCGGACGGCCGCCTCTTGTGCCTGGTGGTACGCGACGACGGCCGGGGCATCGCGGCGACGGGTTCGGGGACGGGCTATGGCCTGTTGACCATGCGTGAGCGCGCCCGAGCGGTGGGCGGGGCGCTGGATATCCGGAGCTGGCCGGGCCGGGGGACGCGCATCGCCGTGGACACGCCGCTTCCGGATTGAACTCAGGGTGTGATAACGCCCATGCGGATGGCCATGCGGGTCAGCCCGGCGGTGTCCGCCACCTTGAGCTTGGCCTTGATGCGGGTGAGATGGTTGCGTACGGTCTTTTCGCTCAGGCTCAGAATGCGGGCGCATTCCAGCGCGCTCTTGCCCTGGGCGGTGAGCAGCAGGATTTGGAATTCCCGATGGCCCAGTTCCTCCAGGGGCGTCGACTCCCGCGTGGCCTGCTTGCGCACCATGCCGTGGATCATGTCCGGACTGACGTAGCCCCGTCCACGCGCCACCTCGCGGATGCCCTGAATCAGCGCCTCGACGGAACTGCCCTTGGTGACATAGCCCAGGGCACCCAGGGCAAGGGCGCGGTGCAGCATGATCTCGGAGTCATGCACCGTGTAGACCAGCACCCGCGCCTGGGGGTCGAACTGCACGATGTGGCGCAGCGCCTCCAGGCCGCCATAGCCTGCCATGGAAATATCCATCACCACCACGTCGGGCCGGTTCGTGCGATACCAAGCATAAGCCTCTTCGCCACTGGCGAGGTCGGTTATCACCGAAATATCTCTCTCCCCGGAAAGCAGGCTGCGAAGACCGGTACGCAAGGCCGGATGGTCGTCGATCAGGAGCAGGCTGTAGGTCATGCGCCGCAGTATCGCGCTCAGCAAACTGTAGTGCCCCGAATATTACCGTCGATCCGTTATCTCAACAGGGTCAGCCACCTTCCCGGGAGCAAACAAAAGGCGCCGCAAGGCGCCTTTTCAAGCCCGTGACGGGAACGGTCAGTTGTTTTGAATCACGATGCTGGGGAACTTGGAGCTGTGGTCCACGGCCAGGTCGCCCACCTTCACCGCCACGCGACGGGCAATCTGGCGGTAGATCTGGGCGATGCGGCTTTCGGGATCGGCCACTACGGAAGGCTTGCCGGTATCCGCGTCCTCACGGATGTGGATGTCCAGGGGCAGGCCTCCCAGGAACTCCACGCCGTAGTCCTTGCACATGCGCTCGCCGCCGCCCTCGCCGAAGATGCGCTCCTCGTGGCCGCAGTTGGAGCAGATGTGGAGGCTCATGTTTTCCACGATACCCAGGATGGGCACGCCCACCTTCTCGAACATCTTCAAGCCCTTGCGCGCATCGATGAGGGCGATGTCCTGGGGCGTGGTGACGATGACCGCGCCGGTGACGGGCACCCGCTGGGCCAGGGTCAGCTGGATGTCGCCCGTGCCCGGGGGCAGGTCCACCACCAGGTAGTCCAGGTCGCTCCACTTGGTGTTGTTGAGGAGCTGCTCCAGGGCCTGGGTCACCATGGGACCACGCCACACCATGGGGGTCTCCACGTCGATGAGGAAGCCGATGGACATGGCTTGCAGGCCATGGCCCACCATGGGCTCCAGGTTCTGGCCGTCGGAGGATTCGGGGCGGCCGTGGATGCCCAGCATGGTGGGCTGGGAGGGGCCATAGATGTCGGCATCCAGCATGCCCACCTTGGCGCCCTCGGCGGCCAGGGCCAGGGCCAGGTTCACGGCGGTGGTGGACTTGCCCACGCCGCCCTTGCCGGAGGCCACGGCGATGATGTTCTTCACGCCCGGGATCAGCTTCACGCCCTTCTGCACGCTGTGGGCCAACACCTTCCAGGTGACGCTGGCGTTGGCGGTGGCGCCGGTGGCGGCCTTTATTTTGTCCTCCACCATGGCCTTGATCTCGCTGGAAACCATCTTGGCGGGATAGGGCAGCACCACGTCCAGGGTGACCTTGTCCCCGTCCACCTTGATGTTCTTCACGGACTTGGTGGCCATGAAATCCTTCTGGGTATTGGGATCGATGAGTTCTTTCAGGGCGGCTTGCACCTGTTGTTCAGACACAGACATGGTTTACCTCAACAATGGAAAATCAGGATGGAGGGGCGTTCACAGGCCAAAATGAAGGCTGCTGCACCGATTTCAAGCCCGTATGTAGCCATTCCGCTAATTGTTGACTATTTTACTCAAATAATACGGGCTTGCCCCCTACCCGGACGGGTAGGAATGAAGCGTCACTCACAGACGTCCAGACGGCCATCTTTCCAGCATAACTTGCGCGACTTCTTGGCGGGCTTGGGCTTGCTGGCGACGACGCTGGATCGGGTGGAGGGAGCCTTTCTGGCCTGGACCTTGGGGCCGGGCACGGGTGCCTTGGCCGGCATGTGCAAAACCTTGGTCTCCCTGGCCACCTCGGGCTGCTCGGCCACGGGGGACGGAACCGGCTTGATTTCGGCCCTGGGCTGCTCCTCGGGCTGTGGCGCGGACTGGACCTCCTGCAGCGTCTCCGTTTGGGGAGCGGGTACCGGTTTCTCCGCAGCGGGTTCCGGCTCCCGGGCGGCCATGTCTGGCACTGTCATTTCGGGCCGGACCTGGGATTCCTGGGGCGGAGTGACCTGGGGCGGAGTGACCTGGGCCGGGGCTGCCAGTTGCATGGCCGCCGGCCCGGAAGCCGCCTCCTTGGCAACCTCTGATTTGTGGACATCCCGGACCTGGGGCGGGATTTGATCGGACGCGTGCTTCAGCTCGGGCAGCGTCACGATACCCGGGGCAGGGGCATACCAGAACCAGAAGGGCATGGGGAAAGGCACCTGCTGGGGAGACAGGAAACGGGGCGGCATGGGCTGCAGGGGGGCCGGCACCACCCAGTAGGGCACGTAGGGCATGGTATTGACCGGCCACGGCAATTGCTGGGCCATGACCTGACCTCCAGCGAGGAAGCCCACCGCCCCCGCGATCCATTTATTCATGCTATCAACCCCCTTGATTTGGGTGATGGGCCACCAGTTTCAACTCCGGCACGTGCACCCGCAAGGCACCCACCACCCGGAACATCAACCCCGGCCGACACTGCAGGGAAACCCATAACACCCTGAGATTCACATTGAAATCGGCGAAGGCCACGCCCTCGCCAAAACGGGCCAGAACCCCGTGGATGACCCGGGCCACCACGGCCATCTCCTGGCTGGAACGCCCCTTGAGACCTGGGGCCATCATCATGAAGTCCGCATAGGCCCTTCCTGCTCCGTCGCGCTTGGGCACTATCTTCCACAGCGGCTCACCCCGTCCCCACTGGCCGGCGTCACCGGGCAGGCTGGGAGACCTAGGAACCAGGGCCATGTCGCCCTGCTACCGCTCCAGCACCACGCCCAGCTCGGCGAAAGTGCTGGCCACGCCCTCCACCTCCACCTGGGTACCCAACTGGCGGTTGATCTGGGAAATGGAGAACAGGCCCCGCAGGATCTGGCCCCGGTCAGGCATACGTTCCACCGCCAGGGCGTGCTGGCGGCCATGGGCCTTCAGGGTGGTGACGATGTCCCCCACGCACGCGGATTGCAGGTCGTCCATGCACAGCACCTCAAGTCGCTCCCTGGGCGTCATGATGTCTTTCACCATGACGTCGGAATGGCGGATGCCCTGGGTCTGCACCACCTGCATGGGCTTTTCCCCGGTGAGGTCGGTGGAGGTGATGAGGCCCAGGATGTGGTTCAGGTCGTCCACCACCAGCAGCATGCGCACGCCCCGGTGGATCATCTTTTCCCGCGCAGCCTCGATGGTCTCCAGGGGAAAGATGGTGTAGGCGGTGACCACCTTGAAGTCCGTCATCACGTTGGCCATGGGGTCGTCCATGGAGACCCGCTCCGGCAACACCTGCCTGGGCTTGTGGAAAGTGGCCCCCTTCTGCAGGGGAGCCGAGGAAATCACGTTGTAGGTTCTGTTCATGCTTGGCTGTGCAAATGGTGGTTAAACATCATCCCTGGCCGGGACCCTGGGCACGCATGGCCAACAGATAGGGGTGGCGGTGGTGTCCATGGCGATCCTCCTGCCCCAGGTAGCGTTCCAGTTCCGACAAGGCCGAACGATAGACCTCCCGCTTGAACTCCACCACGGCCTCGGCGGGCTCCCAGTAGTCGCTCCAGCGCCAGGCATCGAATTCCGGGTGCTCCGAAGCCCGCAGGCTCACGTCGCAATCCCGCCCCACCAGGCGCAACAGGAACCAGATCTGTTTCTGGCCCCTGTAATTGCTGCGCCATTCCCGCCGCACCCAGGTCTCGGGCACGTTGTAACGTAACCAGTTGCGGGTGCGTCCCAGTATGCGCACGTGCTGGCGCGCCAGGCCCACCTCTTCCATCAACTCCCGGTACATGGCCTCTTCCGGGGACTCGCCATGCTTGATGCCGCCCTGGGGAAACTGCCACGCATCCTGGCGTACCCGCTTGCCCCAGAACACCTGGTTGCGGGTGTTGCACAGGATGATGCCCACGTTCGGCCGGTAACCGTCTCGATCGATCATGGCCGCCTCGATTCAATAGTCAACTGCTTGGGATTTTCCCACCCTCGCCCCTATATGGAAAGACGGCCCCCGGGATGGGTATGGGGGTTACAGCAGGAAAGCGCTGTCGGATACGGCATTCCAGTTGCGCAGCCGGGACAGGAAATCCTCCATTTCCAGCCCCAGGCTGGCGCCCAGCCGCTGGGCCTGTCGGGAGAGCACGGCGAAGGACAGGTCCGGCGGGGTACCGGGAAAGGCGAAGACGATGATGTTGCCCTTGCGTTCCGACGGCAGTCGCAGCAGCCGGTTGCCGAACACCTGGCCCAGGCGATCGAAATAGATGGGGAAGGACTGGTCCGAGCCCCACAGGTTGAATACCGCCACTCCGCCCGGACGCATCATGGCCAGGCAGGCGCGATAGAAGTCCTCGCTGGCCAGGGCCTCCACGATGCGCTTGGCGTCGTAGCCGTCCACCAGCAGCACATCCACGCTAGCCGGGTGGCCGTGCACGTAGGCGGCGCCGTCCTCCACCCTCACCGCAAGGCGCTCGTCATCCGGCGGCAGGAGGAAGAAGGATCGGGCAGCATCCACCACTTCCCCATTCACCTCCAGGGCCGTGAGGCGGGTATCCGGCAGGTGGCGGTGGATGAACTTGACCAGGGAGCCACCCCCCAGGCCGATTAGGGCCATGTCCCGGGGCTCGGGCCGGAACAGCAGGAAAGCCATCATGGCCCGGGTGTATTCCAGTTCCAGGGCCCAGGGGTCCCGCATGCGCATGGCGCTCTGGACCGCCGGACCGCCCAGGTGCAGGAAACGCACCCCATGCTTCTCGCTGATCTGGACCTGGGCGTGGGAAGGATCCCGCCTGCGGCGGCGACCGAAGAAACTCACTGCACTGCCCTCCTGACACGCCGTGAAATCCGTCCAGGGCGGGCCATCAATGCCCCGTCGGCAACGGCTGCACCCAGGAGCGCCATCCTCCCCAGGGGAGGGTGAGCTCCCCCTGGGGAGGTCCGGGAGGGGATGCTCATGCCTCCCGTTCCGCCAGCCATGCGTCGAAATCCCCCGCCTCCAGGGGTCGGGTCAGGTGATAACCCTGGGCCACGTCACAGCCATAGGCCGCCAGGCGCTGCCACTGCTCGGCGGATTCCACGCCCTCGGCTACCACGATGAGTCCCAGGGTATGGGCCAGGTCGATGGTGGACTTGACGATGGCGGCGTCCTGGCCCGCATCCAGCATGCGCAGGACGAAGGCCTTGTCGATCTTCAACTCATGCACCGGCAGGCGTGAGAGCTGGGCCAGGCTGGAATAGCCCGCGCCGAAGTCGTCGATGGACAGGGGCACACCCAGGGCGGCGATGGCATCGACGACACCAACGGCCGTGTCCGGATCGTCCATGAGGGCGCTCTCGGTGATCTCCGCCACCAGGGCCGAAGCCGGCAATCCGTGCCGAGCAAGGGCAGCGGTGATCTGCTCCACCACCTCGCCGTCAGCCAGGTTGCGGGCGGACAGGTTCACGCTCACGGCGATGTCACGCCCTTCCTGGCGCCAGCTGGCCGCCTGGGCCGCGGCGGCATCGATAACCCAGCGGGTGAGGGGACGGATCAGGGTGGACTGCTCGGCTGCGGCGATGAACTCATCCGGGTAAATTACCCCGTGCACGGGGTGGCGCCAGCGGAGCAGCAACTCGCAGGCCACCACGCGGCCGTCGGACAGCCGGGCCTGGGGCTGGAAGCAGGCCACCAGCTGGCCCGCCTCGATGCCGGCGCGCAGGTCGTTGAGCAGGGCCAGGCGCCGCCCCCCGCCCGCTTCGAATTCAGACTGCCAGGCCACGTGGGAACCCGCACTGCCCATGGCCCGCTGCATGGCCAATTCCGCCCGGCGCAGGAGGATTTCCGCGTCTCCGCCATCCTGGGGGCTCAAGGCGCTGCCCAGGCGCAGGCCCAGGTCGTAGAGCTGGCCCCGCCATTCCACGGGGGTATCCAGCACCGACCTGACCCGGTCCAGCCAATCGGCCTGGGTCAGATCGCCGGTCAAGGGGCAGAAGAACGCGAACCTGTCGCTTCCCAGGCTGGCCGCCTGCCAGTCCTCCCGCCCCAGAATGCGCTGGGCCAAGGCTTGGGCCAGCCCGTCCGCCACGGCAAAACCCAGGCCGATGTTGACGGCCCCCAGGCGCGCCAGACCCGCCACCAGCATCAAGCCGGGTTGTCGCCTGCCGGCCAGCCTGTCGTTGACGTGGGTGACGAAGTGAGCCCGGTTGGGCAGGCCCGTGAGGGCATCGTGGTAGGCCAGGTAGGCAATCTGCCGTTCCCGGGCGGCGATCTCATTGGCCATGCGGTTGAAGCCCTCGGCCAGCACCCCCAGCTCGTCCTTGCTCTTAAGGTTGACCCGGGTGTCGTAATGTCCCCGGCCCAGCCGGCGCAGGGCGGTCACCAGTTCCTGGATGGGCAGGGTCAGGCGCCTGGACAGCAGGGACGAGCCGTAGGCGAAGGCCGCCAGGGCCAGGGCGGAAATCAGCAGCAGGGTGCCCCGCAGGCGTGCGTAGGGCGCCAGGGCCTCGTCCAGGGACAGGGTCAGGCCAGCCACGTAATCCAGGGCGGAAGCGGAATCCAGCCTGACGAAATGGGCCCAGTACTCGCCACCGCCCACCCGCACCCGGCGCATGCTGTAGTCGTCGCCATGGAATTCGGACAGCCAGGCCCCGGCCTCCTGGCGCATGTCCCCCGTCAGGGAGCTGGCCAGGAGGCGAGCACCTTCGTCCCCCACGCTCATGAAGTTCACCGCCACTCCGGTGAGGGCCTGGAACTCCCGGGCAGTGCCGTCATTCACGGGGAACCCCAGGGCCAGCCAGGCGGCCCGCTTGGGCGCCAGCACCGGCGCCAGCACCACCTGATAGGCCTGCTGTTCCAGGCGCACGTAGCCGGATGCCCCACCCTGCCCTTCCGCCACCTGGATCATGCGCGGACAGGGGAAGGGGGCTCCGAAGCTGGCCTTGGCGCCGGTGCTGACCAGGACGCGGCCATCCAGGGACACCAGCATGGCCATGTCCGCCTTGAGCCGCCTGGCCTGGCTGGCCAGGGTGGATTCCACGGCGGCCAGGTCGGCCTGGTGGAGGGCCTCCTTGAAGGCCGCGTTGCCTGCCAGCACCTCGGCCCCCTGTTGCAGGAAAGCGGCACGCCGGGCCATGAGCTGGGCGAAGGTCTTGCCGGCCAGGTTGAACTCGGCTTCCACCTGGGTCCGGGCATTGGCCAGGCCGGCCCGGTAAACGGCAAAGAGCACGGCCCCCAGCACCACGATCAGCAACAACAGGTACACCACCATCATGCGGGTGCGGATATGCCTGAAGGTGGCCATGTAAAGGGATCGCTCCATCAATGGTATCGGCTGCGGCGAGGGGCCGCCGGTCGATACATACCAACTTGTTGTGACGAGCACGTATTATTGACCGAAAACCCTATCGCGCCCCCGGGAAACACCATGCTGGACACCGCCTTGCCACGCCGTATCGTGCCCGTTCTGGCAGGGGGCGGCACTCGCCTCCCCGCCCATGTGGGTGTCCTGGCTGCCCTGGAGGAGATGGGCATGGAATACAGGCACGTGGTGGGTGTTTCGGGGGGTGCGGTGGTGGCCAGTCTGGCGGCGGTGGGCCATGGCGTGGAGCACATGAAGGACCTGTTCCGGGACGTGGACTTCAAGCAGTTTCGCGGCATGTCCCTGGCCAACCTGCTGCTGCACGGCGGCCTCTCCAACGGCAAGCGCTTCCTGCGCTGGCTGGACGGCGAACTGGAGGGCCGCCGCTTCCGCGACCTGGACGTGGACCTGCACGTGGTGGCCACGGACGTGCGCGCAGGCAAACCCGTCATATTCGACAAGGCCGGCCACCCGGACCTGGAGGTGGCCAGGGCGGTGATGTACTCCATCTCCATCCCCCTGGTTTTTCCCTTCCACCACCATGGCGAGCACATCCTGGTGGACGGCAGCATCCTGGCGGAGGACAGCCTGTTCAGGGACTGGGCGGGAGACGGCACGCCGGTGATGTGTTTTCGCATGCGGGACGACAAGGGCACGGCCAACCACCCCACCCGCCGCATCCTGCCCGTGGCGGACTACATGTTCATGCTCATGCGCACCTTCATGACCACCCTGTCCCGGGAACACCTCACCGATACCCTGTGGCACAACACGGTGGTGATCCGCACCGACGGCCTGTCGCCCCTGGAATTCAACATGAGCCCGGAACAGAAGGGGCAGCTGTTCCAGGCGGGCTACGACACCACCCGCCAGTACCTGCCCCGCAAGCTGGAAAAGCGCCAGATAGCCCCTTAACCCCGGGGGACCGAAGCGAGTCCGGGGCCCGGCCCTCTCCGCTGCTGTATCCAGGGCTCCGCGCCCGATTTCCCCCGGACTAGGCTTTGCCTCCCCCGGGCTACGGGGCCGTGCTGCCCCCCAGGTGTGCTGCCACCAGGGCAGCCGCCTGCTCCGCCAGGTCCGCCGCCTGGCAATCCAGCGCCACCGCGCCCTCCCAGCTCCGCAGCCAGGTGAGCTGGCGCTTGGCCAGCTGCCGGGTGGCCGCCCTGCCCCTGGCCGCCAGCTGGGCCGCGTCGATCTGCCCTTCCAGGTACTCCCAGGCCTGGCGGTAGCCCACGCAGCGCATCGACGGCAGGCCGACCTCCAGGGGATGGCGCAGCTTCAGGCCGCGCAATTCATCCACCAGGCCAGCCTCCAGCATCAGGTCGAAGCGCCGGTTGATGCGGTCGTGGAGCCAGGCCCTCTCCCCGGGCACCAGGGCCAGCTCCAGCAGGCGGTAAGGCAAGCGCTCACTCACGTCTCCCCTGCCCAGGAGCGCGGACATGGGCTCCCCCGTGGTCAGGCACAACTCCAGGGCCCGCTGGATGCGCTGGCTGTCGTTGGGCTTGAGCCGGGCTCCAGTCCCCGGATCCAGGCGGGCCAGTTCGGCATGCAGCGCCGGCCAGCCCTCCCGGGCCGCCCGGTGCTCCAACTCGGCCCTCAGTTCCGGGTCTGCCCGGGGCAGTTCGTCCAGCCCCCCCTTCAAGGCCTTGAAGTAGAGCATGGTGCCCCCCACCAGCAGGGGCACCCGGCCCCGGGCGGTGATGTCCGCCATGAGCTCCAGGGCATCGGCCTTGAAGCGGCCGGCGGAATAGGCCTTGGTGGGGTCGATGACGTCGATGAGGTGGTGGGGCGCCCGGTCCAGGGTGGCGGCATCCGGCTTGGCGGTGCCGATGTCCATGCCCCGGTACACCAGGGCGGAATCGACGCTGATGATCTCCAGGGGCATCGTGGCGGCAAAGCGTTCCACCAGGGCCACGGCCAGGTCGGTCTTGCCGCTGGCGGTAGGGCCCATGACGCTGATGGCGGGAGGCAGTCTGGAGGACATGCCTCCTTATGCCCAACTTGGCCGCCCGCCGCAAGCGGCTCCAGCCCTCAGAGTCAGGCCAGAGGCAGGGCGAACTGGTCCAGCCGGGCCTCGAACTGGTCGGGCGGCAGGGCAGGTGAAAAGAGATAGCCCTGGGCGATGAAACCGCTTTCTCCCGCCAGGTCCACCAGGCATTGCCGCTGGGCCTGGGTCTCCACCCCCTCCGCCACCACCTCCAGGCGCAGGCTCTGGGCCAGGCTGATGACCGCCTGGGCCACGGCGGTGTCGTCGGTGCCGTCCGGCCCGTGGCTGCCTAGGCCGGCCACGAAGGATTTATCCAGCTTCAGCACGTCCACCTGGAAGCGGCGCAGATAGGCCAGGGAGGAATACCCCGTGCCGAAGTCATCGATGGCCAGGCGGCAACCCAGCGTTTTCAGGCGCTTCAGGACATCCTGGCCCCAGGCCACGTCTTCCATGAGCACAGACTCGGTAATCTCCAGTTCCAGGGCAGAGCCCGGCAGGTTGAACTCGTGCAGGGCGGCCTCCACACGGTCGGCCAGGCCCTCGTTGCGGAACTGGGCTGCCGAGAGGTTCACCGCGATGCGGAAATCCGGCTGGACGATGGCCCGCCAATGGGCACAACGCCGGCAGGCTTCCCGCAGGGCGAATTCCCCCAGGGGCCCGATGAGGCCGCTCTTTTCCGCCACGGGGATGAACTGGGAAGGCGGCACCCGGCCCAGGGTGGGCGAGTTCCAGCGCATGAGGGCCTCCGCCCCCACCACCTTTCCATCATTGCGGATCTGGGGCTGGTAGTGCAGGAACAGTTCCCCGCCTCCCAAGGCCTGGCGTAGCCCGTTTTCGATGCGCAGGGTTTCCGCCACGGCAGCCGCCATCTCGCCGGTGAAGAACTGGTAGTCGTTGCGGCCCCGTTCCTTGGCCCGGTACATGGCCACGTCGGCGTTCTTGAGCAGTTCCTCCTCGGTGGCCGCGTCGTTGGGGTAGAAAGTGATACCCAGGCTGGCGCCGCTGATGATTTCGGAACCCGCGATTTGGCAAGGGGCAGACAGGACCTTGATGATCTGCTCCGCCATGCGGGCCATCTCCCGCGCCCCCTTGGCATCGCTGAGGATGATGGCGAATTCGTCTCCCCCCAGGCGGGCCACCGTATCGGATTCACGCACGCAGGATTTCAGGCGTTCCGCCACCTCCTGCAGCAGTTCGTCGCCGGCGGCGTGGCCCAGGCTGTCGTTCACCACCTTGAAATTGTCCAGATCGCAGAATATGAGGGCCAGGGAGGCATGCTCCCGGCGGGCATGGACCATGGCCTGGCGCAGGCGGTCATGGAAAAGGGCACGGTTGGGCAATCCGGTGAGGGTATCGAAGTAGGCCAGGTTGGCCAGGCGTTCCCTGGTCTGGATCAGTTCGGAGATGTCCGTGGTGATGCCCACGTAAAGCCGCTCGCCCTCGCTGGCGGTAACGGCGTCGATGTTGATCCATTGCACGTAGAAGTCGCCATTCTTGCGCCGATTCTGCAACTCGCCCTGCCAGCGCCCCGTGTCCGCCAGGCTGAGCCACATCTCCCGGTAGAACGAGGGGTCCTGAAGACCTGATTGCAGGATGCGGGGGTTTCGCCCCAGCAACTCTGCTTCGCTGTAGCCCGTGATCTTGCAATAGGCGGGATTGACCTGGACGATGCTGCCGGACGCGTCGGTGACGATGATGCCCTGCTGGCTGCTGGCGAATACCGTACCCGCCAGGCGGTGCTCCCGCGCGCTTTGCCGGAGGGTCTCCAGGTAGCGCCAGACGACCCAGGCCAGCAACCCCGCCAGGATTACCAGTCCCGCCAGCAGGCCTGCCCTGTAGCGCCCCGCCCGGGTCTGCCCGGCAATGAGCATGGCCTGGTTGATTTCCGCCAGGCCAGCCAAGGCCTGCCTGGCGTCCCCGTGCACCAGGCCCTTGACGTCCGCGCGGAGTTGGGGACTGTTCTTGCTGATCACAAGGGCGTGGCGGGCCAGCATCTCGAATTCTTCCCGCACCTCCTTCGGCATGAGGGCGACCACCGGCCATTGCCGTTCCAGGGTATCCCGCGCCTGTTCCCCTGCTTCCCGCCCCTCTCCCAGGGCCTGCATGAACAGGGCATTGTTCAGGCGCATCATTTCATGGTGCATGTCCACGCCACCCACCCCGCTATGGGGCAACAGGCCCACGATCTTGAGGGCATCGCTCTGGAAGTAGCGCAGCGAGTTGCGCACCACCGCGTTGCGCTGCTTGAAATCGTTCCACCGGGTTTCCTGGTGGCGGATGGCCTGGCTGTAGCGTTGCCATGTGGGCGCCAGTTCTGGCACCTTGGTTGCCTCCCGTCCCAATACGGCCCGTTGCGTCACGATGCGGGCCATCCACCCGTTGGCCTCGTCGTAGTTGCTGGTCAGGCCGTGGCGCAGGGCTATCACCAACTCCCTGAAGCGGCTTTCCGCGACCTGGAGGTTTTCCAGGCGGGCCCGCAGGGACTCGTGCCGAGCCACTTCGCCCATCACGCCAGGCACCAGGGCGGCTGCCAGTAACCCGCCAAGGACCACCACCGCCACCAGCACCTTGCGGGCCTGGACGGCCTTCACTTACCTGTCTCCGGCAGCCGGCCATTCAGGCTGGTGAGGAAAGCCACGAGATCCCGGGTGTCAGTGTCCGACAGGTGGATACCCAGCTGATAGCGGGCCATGAGTTCCACCGCCTTGTTCAGGCTGGGAACCGAGCCGTCGTGGAAATAAGGGGCCGTTCGTTCCACGTTGCGCAGGGACGGCACCTTGAACACGTGTCGGTCTTCTTCCCGGCTTGTGACCTTGAAGCGACCCAGGTCGGCATCCGTCAACGGACGGCCCCTGTCGGCGAAGAAGTCGCCCATCACACCGAGGTTGGCGTACATGTTGCCGCCCACGTTCACGCCCTGGTGGCACGCGATGCAACCCAGATTGCGGAACAGGTCCCAGCCCTGCCTCGCATCCCTGCTCAAGGCCTGGGCCTTCCCCTGCAGATAGTGGTCGAAAGGGGCGTCCGGCGTGAGGAGGCCCCGCTCGAACTCGGCAATGGCTCCCTGGATATGGACTTCCGTGATGCCGTCGGGCCAGATGGCTCGGAACATCTCCGGATAGGCCGGGTCCTGCTTCAGCTTGGCGATGACGTGTTTCCAATCGGTGGCCATCTCCACCGGGTTGTGTACCGGCCCGGGAACCTGTTCCTCCAGGCTGGGCACCCGGCCGTCCCAGAACTGCCTGAAATTGAAGCCGCTGTTGAAGACCGTGGGCGTATTGAGTTTGCCCCGTTGCCCCTGGATTCCCACGGCCACAGGCAACCCGTCCGCCCCCGCGCGGTCCGGCCGGTGGCAGGTGGCACAGGAAACGCTGTCATCCCTGGACAGCCGCTTGTCATGGAACAGTCGTCTTCCCAAGGCGACCTTGCGGGCGTCCAGCGCCAACTGGTCGGGAATGGGGGTGATTGCCTGGTCCGTGGCAGCCAACTCCATCATGGGCGGAGCAACGGTTTCCCCGCTGTCACCCACGCCCAGCCAGATAGCCAGGCCCGCGGCCAACGACAAGGGAACTAGATAATGAAATCGCATGGTCCAGGTCTTGGGAATTCTTTGACGCCCTCGGTCAGGCAAGACATGCATGCAAACTACAGGTCGTTAAATCTGAATTTGTGACCAACCATGCCGCTTCTATCGGCAGCCACCCCTTGCTTCTTTAGGAATATCCCCAATGGGTAGGACGCGGGAAAAACCCCGGACCGGGAACCCGGTAGGAAATGCAGGAGCCAGAATGGCCGCATGACCCATCACAATAAGCCCGGGGTTCCCCATGAACGATCAGAACACGTCGCACGACAAGGCAAGACACTGGAACGAGCAATATCTGGCCGGCACCACGGGCTGGGACCGGGGTGAGGCCAGCCCGGCCCTGAAAGGCTGGCTGGAGCAGAGCCAACTCCGGCCATGCCGCATCCTCATCCCCGGCTGCGGCCATGGCCACGAGGCCGTGGCACTGGCGCGGCGGGGCTTCGACGTCACCGCCCTGGACATCGCCCCGACGCCCCTGGAAAGGCTTGAGATGGAACTGCGGGGGGCCGGCGTTTCCGCCACCCTGGTCCAGGCCGACGTCCTGCACTGGAAAGCCGGCCCGGTTTTCGACGCCATCTACGAACAGACCTGCCTGTGCGCCCTGGATCCGGCAAATTGGCCAGAGTACGAGGCCCAGCTCCATGCCTGGCTGAAGCCCGGCGGCAAGCTCTTCGCCCTGTTCATGCAGACCGGCCGGGCGGAAGGCCCGCCCTACCACTGCGCCCTGCCCGACATGCGGGCCCTATTCCCGGAAACCCGCTGGCACTGGGAAGGCCAACCCCACAAGGAAATCCCCCACCCCAACGGACTTTATGAATTCACCACCATCCTGACGCGGCTTTGAGGGCCCCCCGGGAACCCACCAGGCAACCCAAGGGCCAATCACCGCTTCCGGCCACAACTCCCTGATTACCCATGAAAACCCTGCACACCCGCCTTGCCAGCTCAAGTCATTCGCAGACCCTTCCAGGCATTACACGGCCCCACCGGCTACTAGCCCGGATTTTTCAACTGACCGGCCTGGAGAAATACCCGGGCCAGCTAGTCACGCTCCTCGGGGACGCTACTCGGCAACCTTCATCCGTTCCAGGGTGGCCTTGTCCAGATCCTTGAACTTGCCAAGGAACCAGCCGCCTTCCCCCTCCCAGGCCTTGAACAGGGCGAGATGCTTCTGCCGTTCCGGCTCGTCGCTGCCCAGGTGTTCGTACATGTTGCCCGGCTTGCCATTCTTGGTGTTCCTGCCGTCGTCCAGGCGCCGCATCAGGGCACCGGTATCCGGCCAGCCGACGAAGGCCGCCAGGTTGGCATAGGTATCCATGCGGGGGCCTCGCATCAGCTGCTTGTACTTATCCTTGTTTTCTTCAAACTCCGCCAAATACGGCGATGCTTCGCCATGGCAACCGATGCATTTCCGTTCCCACAGCGGCTGGATGTCCTTGCGATAGGTAACCTCATCCGCCGAGGCGAATCCGGACAGGGTAACGCTCAAGAAAAACAGGGGTGCACGCATATGACCATCTCCTGAGTCAATTGTGATAGCGGGCATTGGGTCAGGGTTTTCATAAAACGGCTTGAGCCACCCTCCCCTACCTGCGAAGGGTGGCTCGGTGATCGGGGTTTACGGCCCCGCCATCTCCAGATCCATTTGCACGGCCTTGATGCCCTCCCGGGCGCAGGCCTCGTCCTGTTCTCCGGTGGCGGCACCGGAAACGCCAACGGCGCCGACGATGTTGCCCGCCGCCTCGATGGGGATGCCCCCGGCGGAGAACACCAGGCCGTCCACCTTGCCTACGGCGAAGGGCTTGGTGAAGCGGTCTTCCATGGCGGACAGGGGGGCATTGAAGTTAACCGCCGTGAAGGCCTTCTGCTTGCTGATCTCGATGGTCACCCTGGGCGCCAGGGTATCCCGCATGAACACCATGGGGTCGCCGCTGCGGTCCACCACCGTGACGCCGATCTGGATACCCTCCTTGCGACAGGCGGCGACAGTGGCCTGGGCAATCTTCTCCGAGGCTTCCAGGGTGAGGCGGGGAATCTTGATGATGACTGGCATGTCAGCCAGGGCAGGCAGGCTGGGAACTGCCAGGGTGGCCGCCAGGACGGCCAGATACATTGAGCGTTTCACGGTCTTTCTCCTGTGGGGTACAAGGTCGCGACTAAAAGGGCCCTATTGATGCCCTGGGCTTGGTCCGAAAAACAGGACCAAGGTTTCCCGGGGAGTTTAACTTTCCTTGGCCACGACTTCCTGGCGTGCCCGCAGTACCTTGATCTGGAACAGGGTGTTGCGCTCGTCCTCTTCCAGGGCCGCCTTGATGTGGGACACCGTGGCCAGGTAGCGGGGGATGATGTTGTACTTGAGGGCATTGACCCGTTTCTGGGTCTTGCGGCTGGCGGCCAGCAGGCGCCAGAGGGCGTTCTCCGCCTCCCCCAGCCGGGCCAGGGTAACGGTGAGGGCCTGGAGCCGCCGCCGGGCCTCGTCGAAGCTCACATCGGTCCACATGAGGCCCACGGGCTGCAGGGACAGGGGTTCCACGCTGATGCTGGGATATTCCACCCCCACGCTGGAGCGGGCCACCACCTTGATGTGGACGGCCAGGTTCAGTCCCACGGAGGACTGGCGCAGCATCTGCCCGCCCATGCGCATCTGCACCACCCCCAGCCAGCGGTAGGCCTCCGCCAGTTCCTGCACGGTCTGGCCCCGCAGCTCCCGGTACTGGGCCAGGCGCTCGTACACCAGCCGGGTGAGCAGGTCCCGCTTCTTCTCCAGCATCTGCCGGCCCTGTTCCAAAAACTTGACCTGGCGGCCCACCTGCAGGAGGGCGCTTTTCGTCGGCGGCACCGACAATCGCTTTTTCATGATGTTTCCTGTGACATTCGCTCAGGAACAAGGGACAAGGGGCAAGGGGCAAGGGAAACCCGGCAGGCTCGCCTTTCCTTGTGCCTTGCTCCTTGAACCTTGCCGCTGGCGTTCATGCCGCCTCCACCACCGCCTGCCATTTGTGGTACTTGGCCAGTTCTTCCTCGCTGACCCGGATCAGGGCCTCCGGCGGCAGCATGGAGAGCAGGTCCCAGGCCAGGTTGAGGGTCTCATAGACGCTGCGGTCCTCGTCCTCGCCCTGGCCGATGAAGCGGCGCTCGAAGGCCTCGGCGAAGTGGAGGAAGCGTCGGTCCCCCTCGGACAGTTCCTCGGCGCCGATGATGGCGGCCAGGCCTCGTACTTCCAGGGCCTTGGCGTAGCTGGCGAAGAGCTGACTGGCCACGTGAGGGTGGTCGTCCCGGGTGAAGTTCTTGCCGATGCCGTCCTTCATCAGTCGGGACAGGGACGGCAGCACGGTGACGGGCGGGTACACGCCCTGGTTGAACAGTTCCCGTCCCAGCACGATCTGGCCCTCGGTGATGTAACCAGTCAGGTCCGGGATGGGGTGGGTGATGTCGTCGGAAGGCATGGACAGCACCGGGATCATGGTGATGGAGCCGCGCCGGTTCTTGATCCTCCCCGCCCGCTCGTAGATCTCCGCCAGGTCGGAATAAAGGTAGCCGGGGTAGCCCTTCCGGGCCGGCACGTCGCCCCGCAGCACGGTCACTTCCCGCAGGGCCTCGGCGTAGGCGGTCATGTCGGTCATCACCACCAGCGCGTGGTAGTCCAGGTCGTAGGCCAGGTACTCGGCGGCGGTGAGGGCCGCCCGGGGGGTGAGCAGGCGTTCGATGACGGGCTCGTCGGCCAGGTTGAGGAACATGACCACCTTGTTCAGCACGCCGGATTCCTCGAAGCTTTCCTGGAAGAAGCGGGCGTCGGCGTGGGAGGCGCCGAAGGCGGCGAACACCACCACGAACTCGGAGGATTCCTCGCCCAGCAGCTTGGCCTGGCGCACGATCTGGGCCGCCACCCGGTTGTGGGGCAGGCCGCCGCCGGAAAAGATGGGCAGCTTCTGTCCCCGGGTGAGGGAGTTCATGCCGTCTATGGCGGAAATGCCGGTCTGGATGAACTCCTTGGGGTAGGCCCGGGCGGCGGGGTTTAGAGGTTCGCCGTTCACGTCGCGGCGGTCGGCGGAGATTATGGGGGGACGTCCGTCCCGGGGCAGGCCGGCGCCGTTGAAGACCCGGCCCAGGATGTCCCGGGAAACCGGCAGGCGGAAGGGCTCGTCCAGGAAGCGCACCCACGTGCGCTCCAGGTCCAGTTCGTCGGTGCCCTCGAACACCTCCACCAGCACGGCATCGTCGGCGGAACGGATCACCAGGCCGTTGCGCAGGTTGCCGGCATGGTCCTTCAGGGATACCCGGGAACCGGCGGAAACTCCGGGCACGCCGCCCATGACGATGAGGCCGCCCTGGGCGGAGGTCGCGGTACGGAATTCGATGTTTTTCATGGCGTTACCTTGGTGTTCCCATCATCACGCGGCATGGCCGGATTGCTCGTAATCCAGCGCGATCTGCTCGAACTCGGCCGGAATGCGGGCGATCTTCTCCTTCAGCTTCGGCAGTTCCTCGGACTTGTGCTGGCTCTTCCAGCGCCGGGCCTGGGCCAGCAGGGGCATCTGGATGAGCCGGCGGGCCGGGGCCCCCAGCTTCACCAGCTTCATCCCCTGGCGGTAAATCTCCAGCAGGGCGGAAAGCAGGGCATATTGCTTCTCCGGCGAGGCGAAGCTGTCGATCTCGTCCGTGGCGGACTGCTGCAAAAGGCCTTCCTTGATCAGGCCGGCGGATTCCAGGGTCCAGCGCTGTTCGCTGGACAGGGCCTCCACGCCCACCAGGTTGACGATGCGCTGCAGTTCCTCGGAGGCGGCCAGCAGGTCCAGGGCCTCGCCCCGGGCGGCCTCCCAGCCCGGGTCCACGTTCTCCGCCCACCACTTGGCGGCGGAGGGCACGTAGCCGGAGAAGCTCTCCAGCCAGTCCACCGCCGGGTAGTGGCGGGCGTCCGCCAGTTCCTTGGACAGGGCCCAGAAGGTCTGGATGATTTCCTTGGTATGGCTGGTGACGGGCTCGGAGAAGTCACCGCCGGGAGGCGACACGGCGCCGATGAGGGTCACGGAGCCATGCCCGCCGGCGAGGTTTTCCACCCGGCCGGCCCGCTCATAGAAGGCGGCGAGGCGGGAGCCCAGGTAGGCGGGGTAGCCCTCCTCAACGGGCATCTGGCCCAGGCGACCGGAGACTTCACGCAGGGCCTCGGCCCAGCGGCTGGTGGAGTCGGCCACCATGACCACGTCGTAGCCCTGGTCGCGGAAATACTCGGCGATGGTGATGCCCACGTAGATGGAGGCCTCCCGGGCCACCACCGGCATATTGGATGTGTTGGCCACCAGCAGGGTGCGTTCCATGAGGGGCCGTCCGGTATGGGGGTCCTTCAGTTCTGGCATGAACTCCAGCACGTCCGTGAGTTCGTTGCCCCGCTCGCCGCAGCCCACGTAGATGACGATCTCGGCGTTGCACCAGCGCGCGATCTGCTGCTGCAACATGGTCTTGCCGGCGCCGAAGGGGCCGGGGATGGCGGCCTTGCCCCCCTTGAGCAAGGGGTAGAACGTATCCAGGATGCGCTGCCCGGTGATGAGTGGCTTCACCGCGTGGTCCCGCCGCCTGAAGGGCCGCGGCGTGCGCACGGGCCAGCGGTGGAAGAGGTGCAGCTTCTCGATGCGACCGTCCGCCAGTTTCACCCGGCCGATGGCTTCTTCCACGGTGTACTCGCCTTCCGGCGCCAGTTCCAGCAACTCGCCATGGACCAGGGGGGGCACCAGGATGCGGTGCTGGATGGATTCGGTCTCCTGCACCGTGCCCAGCACGTCGCCGCCGGCCACGGCGGTGGCCGCCCGGCGGTCCGGATTGGGGGCGAAACGCCAGCGGTGGTCCCGGGGCAGGGAAGGGACAGCGACACCCCGGGCGATGCGGTCGCCGCTCTGGGCCCAGACCGCGTTCAGGGGCCGCTGCACGCCGTCGAAGATGGCGTTGAGCAGGCCAGGCCCCAGTTCCACCGACAGGGGCCAGCCCAGGCCCTCTGCCACTTCGCCGGGCCGCAGGCCCGCCGTGTCTTCATACAGTTGGGCCAGGGCGGAGTCGCCGTCGCGGCCGATCACCTCGCCCACCAGGCCCATGCGCCCCACCCGCACCTGCTCGCCGATCACGGTTTCCGGCAGCTGCAATTTCACCAGGGGGCCGTTGATTTCAAGGATTTTGCCCATTGCGTTTTCCCGTCTAGTTTCCTTTACCTCGCCAACACGCTGAGGTCCAGCGTGCTGGCGAAGAGGCGCTCCATGACCACCCGGGCCAGGTCCTCCGCCAGGCGGGACTGGCGCGCCTCGAAGGTCTGGTCCAACTGGGCCCGGTTGTCGGCCAGCCGCACCCGGATGCCGCCCTCGCTCACCTGGCCGTGAGTGGCCAGGGTAAATCGACGCCCCGGCGCGACCCGCTGCGCCATGTCCGCCCAGACGGGCGCCAGGCGGGGCTGGTCCGCACCCCGCGCCTCGGCCACCAGATCGCCTTCGGGCAGGGCGGCAACGGCCGCGGCCAGCAACTCCTCCAGCACGGCCAGGTAGCGGTCATCGTCGTCCGCCAGTTCCTGGAAGGCCAGCTTCACACTGGCCATTGTGGCCTCGGTGAGGGCCCAGCGCAGGCGATCCAGTTCCGCCGCCAGGCGGGTCTCCGCAGCCTGGATGTGGCGGCGCACATGGCGTTCCGCCTCGGCCTTGGCCGCCAGGACTTCCCGGTCTTCCGCCAGCTTGAGGCGCTCGGCGGACTCGCTGAGGATGCGGGCCTTGGCCGCCTCGGCATTGTGCCGCTGCTCCCGGGCCAGGGTCTCGGCCTGCCTGATCAGGGCCTGCTCCAGTTGGGTGACTTGAACTTCCGCGTCCATGTTCTCTCCAGATGCAAGGTGCAAGTTACAAGACTCAAGCAAAAGACTTACTTGCCTCTTGGATCTTGTGTCTTGCCTCTATTTCAAAGCTTCCGGCCCCAGCACCGCCCGCACCACGTCGTCCACCGCCGGGGCGTAATCGCCCGGGGCGGACAGGGCTGGCAGTTCCGTCACCACGATGCGCCCGCCCTCGTTGCGCAGGCGATTGAGCCAAGGCCCGCCGGCGTGGGCCAGGCGGGATTCCAGCAGCACCAGGGCCTCGCAGCCGTCCTTGACCAGTTGCCCCAGGACCTCATCGACCTTGGCGGCATCCGCGTCTGGGTAGACCTCGGCGCCGATAAGGCTGAAGCCCTCGGTGAGGCCGGCGCTGCCCAGCACCACCAGGCGGGCACTGGAGGCGGTAAAGGGTAAAGGGTCCATGCCCTTGGCATTCAAGGGCGAAGGGTGAACACCCCCCAACCCTTCTCCCTTCTCCCTTCCACCTTCACGGATTTTCATATCTTGCCCAGCATCAGGATGGACATGACCAGACCGTAGATGGCCACGCCTTCAGCCAGGCCCATGTAGATCAAGGTACGGCCGAACATTTCCGGCTTCTCGGCGATCACCGCCAGGGCTGCGGACCCCACGGGGCCCAGGGCCAGGCCGGCACCGATGGCTGCCAGGGCCGTGGGCAGTCCAATGCCGATCAGGGCAAGGCCCTTGCCCAGGGAAATTTCCATCGCGCCGGCAGCGACCGCCGACTCGGCGGCCATGACTTCCTGCACGCCCAAGAGAAGAGCGGTAGCCAGGCCGGCGCCAAAGATCAGAAAATTTGACAGCACGCCGGCCTTGAGCCAACGGGGTGGCGGTAGCTTGCGTGGCTTCAGTTCCAGCCACACCCCCGCACCGATGGTGGCCAACACGGAAAGACCCAACAGGGCGATCAGCCAGTTCATTTACGACTCCTTTCTAACAAGAAACACGCCGGGCCGGCCCAAAGGTTTCTCGAGCACCCTTGGGGGGCCCAATACACGGTGGAGGGACGGGGGTTGTTCATGGCGCTAACGGTCCGCCAGCCGCAAGGGCGCGAACTCCGTGCCATCGCCGCTGAAGAAACGGGAAAATCCTTCGTAGTACATGAGACGCAGGGCCTGGATGGCGACGATGCCGCCCTCCAGGACGATGATGACAACGTTACCCAGAAGGATGGTGATGCCATGGCCCACAGCCTCCAGGCCGTTGGCGATGGTGAACACGGCCAGGGCCAGGGCCACATGGTTCAGGCTGAAGGCCGCCACCCGCATGAAGGACAGGGTGTTGGCGAACAGGTTGATGCCTGTTTCCAGGGTTTCGATGGCGGTGACCAGGGCCCGTTCGCCCAGGGAGGCCCGGGTCTCCATCCACTTGAAGACGGCCACCACGATGATGCCGCACAAAGCCAACAGCCAGGCGGTTTGCCCCAGGCCCGACATGGCCGGCATGCCGGCGCTGGCGGCAAGACCACCCGCGGCTCCCAGGTAGAACACCAGGCCAGCCAGACCAGTGGAATCGAACAGGGCCTCCACCATTTGCCCTTCCTGCAGGCGGTTGTAAATGCTGGCCAGCAACGTGAAGACAATGAAGCCAATGCCGAACAGGACCGCCACGGTGAGGATGCGGGTGGGATCGTGCAGGGGGGACAGCCATACCGGCTCCATGAGGTCCTCGTAGCCGAACACGCTGCCATAGAGAAAACCGAAGCCCACGGAAGAAAGGCCGGCGGCGACACCCACCCAGGCCGCACGGCCCAGCTTGCCAAGCAGCAACAGGGACAGCACGGCGATCACGCCGCCATGGCCCACGTCGCCGAACATGGCGCCGAACAGCAGCAGGTAGGTCAGGGCGAACAGCAGCGAAGGATCGAATTCGCCGTAGCGGGGAATGCCATAGCTCTTCACAAGAGGTACGAAGGGTTTCAGCCAGGCCGGATAGGTGAGGTAGGAGGGGATGTCCCGGCGCTCGCCAGGCTGGGGGCTCCGGGCGTGCAGCAGGTGCCGCTCGGCGAAGCGGGATCCCAGGGCTGCCCGCAGATGGGGCACCTGGTCCCGGGGTACCCAGCCACTGAACTGGGCCAGCTGGCCATTGCCGCGGAAACCGCCCAGGGCGGTCTCCGCCAAGGGGCGGGCCATGCGCAGCAGCAGGCGTGCCTGGGAGAGCCACTCCGCCTGCTTGCCCAGACTCTCCACCTTGAGGTCGCAATAAGCCCGCTCGGCCAGGGTCAGGCGCTGTTCCTCCTGCTCCAGGAAGCGGGCAGCCACCTCGGGATGGGCCTGAAGTTCGGGGGGGATGTTGAGTTCCCGCCAGCCGGCCTGGGACAGCACACCGCCCAGTTCTCCAGCGGAGCGGGGCCCGGCCACCACGGCAAAGGCCTGCTCCTCGTCCTGGTCGAACACGGTGAGCAGGTAGCCCGCCAGGGCCAGGGCCTCCCGCAGGCGCTTCACGTTTGCCTTGGGCGCCTGGCCGATGCGCACGTCCAGCAATTCGCCTGGTCGCACCAGGCGGGAAAGGTCCACGTCCAGGGCCTTGAGCCGTGCGAAAGACTCCCTCAGCGCCGACAGGCGGCGCAGGTCTTCCTCGATGCGACGGCCTCTGTCCGAGCAGGTGGAGCATTGCCGCCACAGATCCCGCAGGCGGTTGTTGATGCCCTGCAGTTCCCGCAGATTGGGGGCAATGGCATTGGTTGGCAGGGGTGCGCACTCTTGGTGGCCGCACATTTCACTGATCTTGCCCAGGCGGGCTTCAGCCTCCAGATAGACCTCCCGGTACTCATCGCCGGGTTGGTCCGGGAAGTGGACGGCGGCCTCCTCGTCCAGGGGCACCGGGCTGAAATGCCCGAATTGGGCCAGCAGCAGGGCAGCGTCCTGGGCCTCGCTGGCCAGGACCACCAACTGGATGCGGGACATGGGCAGGGCGCGATACATCAGTGGGTCTCCTGGATAAGGCCGCCCAGGGTCTGGGCGATCACATCCGTGTCCAGGCCCAGATTGCGGCCCCGCATCAGTCCGCGCACGGCGCGCAGGTTGCGTTCGCGCAGGATCAGGTAGGCAAAGGCCCGGGCCAGGGCGGGAGCGTTGCTGCCCAGGACCCGGGCGGCTTCCTGGGCGGCGGCGCCTTCCATGCGGGCGAACACCTCCGGGATGCCGGTCACGCCGGCCAGCAGGCTGCGCAGACTGTCAGGCAGGTCCTCCAGCACTGCGTCCACGCTCTCCCGGGCGGCCAGATCCTTGAGGCGGGCAGCCGACAGGCGGTAGTGGGCGGCCACCAGCAGGTAGTACACCTGGGCGGGGGGCAGCAGGTAATTGAAGCGGAAGCGCAACAACCACACCAGGCTGATGCGGTCGATGAGGGGCCCCATGAGCCGGGCCAGTGCCGGAGTCTCCCTTTCCAGCGACCGGGCGCGTCGGGCCAGTCCCTCGTAATACTCCCGGTCCAGCACGGCATCCAGCACGAAGGGGTCGCGGCTGTCCTCGAAGGCCAGGCGGGCCGCGCGCACGATGCCGGCGTAATGCCCCGCTTCCAGGCGGCGCAGCAGTTCGTTCACGTCCTCCACATGGGCCAGTTCCTGGACATCCAGCCGTGCGAAGGCCCCCATGGGGGTCAGGCGGCCGAGAAGGGAGGCGGGCCGCTCGTCCGTCATCTTGCCGCGCAGCAGGGTCTTGAGGTTGCTGACCTCGAAGCGCTCGATCCAGTAGATGAGGAAGTTGCGGGCCTCCCCGGCCAGGGGGCGGATCAGCACCCGGGTTTCTTCCAGCATCTCTGCAATGATGCGCTGCTCCAGGGAGCGCAGGTCCTTGTTGTCGAAGCCGGCTGCCAGTTGCGGCAGGCCCCGGGTGCCCAGGGCCTCCGCCATCTCCGCATCCGGCGTGCGCAACACGGCGTCATAGTCCCCCGGTTGCCAGAGGCGCCCGGAGAAGAGACTGACACGCGTATTCAGATAGGCTGACACAACTTCACCCAAGCAAACGTGGGGCAAGCAAAGCCATCAAAGGGCTGGGTCGAGCAGCAGGTTCAGCGCGGCTTCGACCGCCTCCTCTTCGTGGCGCGAGGCCAGGTCACGCAAATTGCGCTGGCGCTCCTCGTATTTTCGGGCCAACTCGGCCACCGCCTGGTCGGCCCGACCCCGAGCATCTTTCAGGAAGGGCGCTCGCAACTCCGAGCGTCCCGCCTCGAAGCGAACCTCCGCATCCCGGGCAGCGGCGAGGGCCTCATCCAGCAAGCGCTGGCGGTCCTGGCTGGCCAACTCGATGATTTCCCGGGCACGGGCCTCGGCATCCAGCAGCCTCTTTAGTGCATCGTCCATGATGAAGACCTGGTTCTTTCTTGCGCCACCATCCGTGAACATGAAAGCCACCCGGCCCTGGCAGCAAGGACCTTGGTGCTCTGCGTCCTGTCCTGCCATGAAGGGTGGTGCTGGGATTTCATCTTCGTCCTCGCGGCTTGCTTTCCATGTCCGGCAGTCTCACTGGGGCAAGGCCTGGTTCGGGGCGACGCCGTACTTGCGCCGACGCGCCCGTCCCCAGGGACATCCGCCCAGGGTAATGGCCAGTTCAAGCCTCTGCACCGACACGGCCCAGGGCACGCCCTTGCGGGCCCGGGTGCAGATGGGGCATCCGTCCTCGCAGTATTCCGGGTCGGACAGGTGCAGGAGGGGCATTTTCCAGCCACCCCAGCCATAGACTCTTGGTTCGCGTTTCATGGTGCAGCCCTCCTGAAAGGACTCCGATTACTCCTACTTCACCTTCACCTGCACCAGTTCCTCGCCTTCAGGATCGCTCACATGCACCGCGCAGGCGATGCAGGGGTCAAAGGAGTGGATGGTGCGCAGGATCTCGATGGGTTGCTTGGGGTCGTGCATGACGTGGTTGTCCTGCAGGGCCGCCTCGTAGGGACCAGACTGGCCCGCCGCGTCACGGGGACCGGCATTCCAGGTGCTGGGCACCACGGCCTGGTAGTTGGCGATGCGGCCGTCCTCGATGACGATCCAGTGGGACAGGCCGCCCCGGGGAGCCTCGGTAAGGCCCACGCCGTGCATGGACTTGGCCCAGGTGGAGGGGTCCCAGTACTGCTCGTTAAAGGTGCGCACGTCGCCTGCCTTGATGTTGGCGATGAGCTGGTCGTACCAACCCTGCATGGCGTCCGCCAGTATCTTGCTCTCCAGGGTGCGGGCGGCGGTGCGGCCCAGGGTGGAGAACAGGGCCTGCACGGGAACATCCAGGTGCTTGAGGGTGAAGTTGACCAGGTCCTGGGTCTGCTTGTGGCCCTTGCCGTACATGACCAGCACCCGGGCCAGGGGACCCACTTCCACGGGCTTGCCCTTCCAGCGCGGCGACTTGAGCCAGGAATACTTCTCTTCCACGTTCAGGTAGTCGTAAGGCGGCTTGGGCCCGGTGAAGTTGAACTCGGTCTCACCCTTCCAGGGGTGCAGGCCCTTGGCATCGCCCTCGCCGTACTTGTACCAGGCGTGGGTGACGAATTCCTGGATCTCGTCGTCCGCGTCCAGGTCGATGTCGTGGACCTTGGAGATGTCCCGGTCCAGAATGACGCCGCGCGGGATGAGGAAGGAATCCGGCGTCCACATGTCCTTGTCCGGCAGGTCGCCGAAGGACAGGAAGTTGCCCACACCCTCGCCCCGGCCGCCCCAGTCCTTGTAGAAGCCGGCGATGGCCAGGGTGTCCGGCACGTAGACGTTGTCCACGAAGTCCCGCATCTGCCTGATGACGTTCTGCACCGTCTGCAGGCCCACCAGATTGACGGCGGTGGCGTCCTGGCCGCCCCGGTAGCGGGGGCCGGCGCCCTTGCCGGGATGGTCCACGTGCACGCTGATGGCTGCGGGGGAGCCGCCCACCAGGAAGTTGGGGTGGGGGTTCTTGCCGCCGAAGATGGCATGCAGCTTCACCACGTCCCGTTGCCAGGCCAGGGCTTCCAGGTAATGGGCCACGGCCATGAGGTTGGCCTCGGGGGGCAGCTTGTAGGCCGGGTGTCCCCAGTAGGCGTTGGCAAAGATACCCAGTTGGCCCTGCTCGACGAAGGTCTTCACCCGCTTCTGCACGTCGGCGAAGTAGCCGGGGGAGGACTTGGGCCAGCCTGAAATGCTTTGTGCCAAAGCGGAGGTGGCCTTGGGATCGGCCTTCAGCGCTGAAACCACGTCTACCCAGTCCAGGGCATGCAGGTGGTAGAAATGCATGACGTGGTCGTGCACGAACTGGGCGGCGATCATCAGGTTGCGGATCAGTTCCGCGTTGGGCGGGAGACGGTAATCCGGGAATGACCTGTGGATGGCGTCTTCCACGGAGCGCACCGAGGCCACGCCGTGCACCAGGGTGCAGACGCCACAGATGCGCTGGGCAAAGGCCCAGGCGTCCCGGGGGTCGCGACCCCGCAGGATGATCTCGATGCCGCGCACCATGGTGCCGGCGCTGGAAGCGCGGGTGATCTTGCCCGCCTCATCGGTTTCCGCCTCGATGCGCAGATGGCCTTCGATGCGGGTGATGGGATCGACGACGATGCGTTGTGCTGTACTCATGGTGTCCTCAGGCTTTCAGGATTTCATCCAGGATGGCGTATTGGGCCTCGGCCTCGCGGGTTTCCGTACCCACGCCATCGGCCAGGCTCTGGAAGGTACGGGCCATGCGGGCGTGCATGGCGGCATCCCAGGCAATGCTTTCTCCCGCCACGATGGCCTTCACGCAGCTGACCGCCGCCTTGGCCACGAAATGGCCGGCCTGGGCGCCCCAATCCGCCTCCCGTCCGCATTGGGTGAAGCTTTCCACCCGGGCAGTGTTGGCCGCCTGGAACAGGACTTCCCGTTCCGCCTCCTGCAGATCGCCCCGTTGGGCAGCCTCCACGGAAGCGCGCACGCGCACATCTCCGGAAAGGTCCAACACCCTTTCCACGAACCGGGCCGCGGCACGGCGTTGGCGGGCCGGATCCAGGCCGCTGAGGGCCGACTTGAATTCAGAGTCATTGTGGATGGTCATGGCTTCAGGCTCCTTGCGCGGGGGCTGACTCGGTTTTGGCTTCGGGAATGTGCTCGGCGAGCATTTCCGTCAGGCCAACCACCGGGATGTCCATCTGGTAATGCTCCAGGCCTTCTTCCAGCACGATGCGGCAGTTGGCGCAGGCGGTCACCAGACGGTCCGGCTTGACGGCCTCCAGTTGGGATTTCTTCTTCTTGAAGGCCTCCAGGCGCAACTCCTCGCCTTCCTCGATGGCGGAGGCACCGCCGCCGCCGCCGCAACACCAGTTCATGAAGCCGGCATCGGGCATTTCCACGAAATTGGCCGCCACCTGGTTCATCAGGCTGCGCTGCCGCTTGATGACGCCGCCGCGACGGGCCAGCTGGCACGGGTCGTGGAAGGTGAGGCGGTCGGTTTCCTTGCCCTCGGTCTTGAGCAGGCCCAGTTCCTGGAACTCGCCCAGCACCTCGATGATGTGCTTGACCTCGAACGTGAACGGCCGGCCCACCAGGTTGGCACCTTCCCAGCGCAGGGCGGTGTAGGCGTGTCCGCACTCGGGGCTGATCACACATTTGACCTTGAGGCGCTCGGCCCCCTCGACGATGCGGGAGACGATGACCCGGGCCAGGTCCGAGTTGCCGATCTGCATGCCCGCGTTGGTGGCCTCGAAGGCGGTGGAGCAGAGGGTCCAGGTCTTGCCGGCCTGCTGCATGATCTTGGCGATGGCCCCCAGGTATTCGGGGAAGTTGATGATCTCCATGGAGGAGAGCATCACCATGTACTCGGCCCCTTCCGCGTCCATCGGAATGGGAATGCCGTAGTCCTCTTCCACGTGCTTCATCTGGGCCTTCACCGCGGGCAGCTTCACGCCCATGGGACTGCCGATGGTGACGGTGCGCTGGGCGGCACCCTTGATGCCCTCCGGGGCGTTGCCGGAGGCGGACATGCCTTCCCGGAACTTGCGCACCATGTAGACGATGTCATTGCCCACGGGGCAGACCACGGAGCAACGACCGCAGAGGGTGCAGGAGTTGTAAACCAGTTCCTGCCACTCGGCCAGTTCCGCGTCGGTGACGGGTTTGGACAGGCCCACCAGCTTGGCCAGCCGACCCAGCAGGGTGTATTCCTGCTCATACACACGGCGCAGGGGCTCCAGCTTGTGGATGGGCGTGTATTTGGGATCGCCTGTCTCGGTGTAGAAAAGGCAGGCTTCGGCGCAGAGGCCGCAATGGACGCAGCTGTTGAAGTAGCTGGCGATGGGCGCGTCGATGACTTCTTTCAGGACGCGCACGCCCTTGTCTAGTGACGCGCTCATACGGGTACCCCTTTATGACCATTGACCGCCCCGTTGTACCAACGGGAGCCAAACACCGTGAAGGCGTGGAACAGCTTGGTGAAGGGCAACACCACCAGCAGGATTTCCACAGAAAGGATGTGCAGGGCCAGCATGGTGGTGTAGGGCAGCAACAGGTGCTGCACCGCCATCCAGCCGGTGACCACGGGCAGGAAGGTGACGGCCCAGGTGAACCAGTCCTCGAACGTGGAGAGATAGCGCTTCACCGGCTTGTTCAGCCTATCCACCAGCACCACCACCATGGCGGCCATGGTCACCACCGCAACGAAGTCCACGAACTGGGATGGCAGGCCCGGCCAGGAAAGTCCTGTCAGGCTTTCGATGAGCTTGATGTGGGGCGCGAACAGGAACACCACGATGGCCAGGCCGAAGTGGAAGGTGTAGCCGCCGATGTAGCTTACGGGGGAGCGCTTCAGCAGGCCGGGTGGCGGCACGGAACGACGGAAGATGGTGTGCCAGCCGGAAGCACCGGCCACATGGCGCGGCGCGGCCAGGTCCTTCTTGCGCCCCAGGCTGTAGATCTCGATCAGCCGCCACAGCACGCCCAAGAGAAAAATGCCCACGGCGATGTCCAGGCCGGGACCCCGTACCCAGGTCAGAAATTGCATTTCATTCATGCTCACTGCTCCTCACTCTTCTCCAAATCCGCCAGGGTGGTGGTCTCGTGACCCGCCTTGGCTGTGGACTTCTTGCTGCGGTTGGCGAAGCTGACCGCGACTCCAGCCGCCGCGCCGGCCACGGTGGCCGCCGTGGCCATTTTCAGAGGGTCCGCTGGCATGGACAGGGCCTTGTAGAAACCGCCGCCGTCCCAGAAGTCAGGCTCGGAACAGCCCAGACAGCCATGGCCGGATTCCACGGGCCAGGAAGTGCCATCGTTCCACTTCACCGTGGCGCAGGCGTTGTAGGTCACAGGGCCCTTGCAGCCCAGTTCGAACAGGCACCAGCCATTGCGGGCACCGGCATCGTCGAAGGTCTTGGCGAACTTGCCCTGGTCGTAGAAGGGCCGACGGTAGCAGCGGTCGTGGATGGTTTCGCCGTAGAAGGCCTTGGGCCGTCCCAGCTTGTCCAGTTCCGGCAGGCTGCCGAAGGTGAGGAAATGGGCCAGCACGCCGGTGATGACCACGGGAATGGGCGGGCAGCCGGGAATGTTGACCACGGGCTTGTCCTTGATGATGTCCGTCACGGCCACGGCACCGGTGGGATTGGGCTTGGCATTGGGCAAACCTCCGAAGGCCGCGCAGGACCCCAGGGCAATGATGGCTGCCGCACCCGGAGCGGCTTCCTTAAGCGCATCCAGGTTGGTCTTGCCGGCGATGCAGGAATAAGCGCCGTCCAGGCCGGTGGCTACGGAACCGTCGATGATGAGCAGGTACTTGCCCGCGTTGGCCTTCATGGCGTTGTGCAGGGCCTCTTCCGCCTGGTGCCCCGCCGCCGCCATGAGAGTCTCCTGGTAGTCCAGGGAAATCATGTCGAAGATCATGCCTTCGATGGTGGGGGAATGAGAGCGGGTGATGGATTCCGTGCAGCCCGTGCACTCCTGGAAGGGCAGCCAGATCACCGAGGGCCGCTGCCCTCCTCCGGAGGCCGCCGCCATGGCCTCCGCCATGGCCCGTCCCGCGGAGGGCGGCAGGGCCATCATGGATGCCAGGGTGGCGCAGTACTTGAGGAATGTGCGGCGGGTCACCCCCTGCCGCGCCAGCGAATCAATCAAGGGTCCGTGCATGATGAGTCATCTCCATTTCGCACCAGCAACCAATTACTACTTCAACTTCTTGCTTCTTCTTTGCGCCGGCTGGGGCCAGCGCAGGAACACTCGTTTTCAGCTTAGTTGAGAAATCACGCCTTCAAGATATTCGAGTCCGATTTTTATGTCCTCCGGATGCGCCTTCACCAGGTCGGGCACCAGAGTCACTTCGATGAACTCCGCCATGACCCGGTCCCGGCCATCCAGATGGGTAATCCACCACACGCCGGGACAGGCGGTCTCGTCCAGGGTGGAAAGGCCTTCCGCATCCAGGGTGACATGGATCTGGCCACTGCCCAGGCGTTCCTTGAGCCAGTCCTTGTCCGCCGGGGTAAGGGGCAGGGCAGACAGGTCGATGGCAGCGGTATCGCCCGTGTCCACCAGGGTGCGCACCATTTCCGCGATCTCCATCATCAGAGGCCAGGCATTGCCGGACAGCCCTGAATCCGGGGCCATCACCCGCACGGGGATGCTTTCAATGCTCACCGCGCCACTCCTCGATCAGGTCACGGACAGCCTGGGCCGCTGCGGGAATAGCCGCCGCCACCTCCGCCGTGGGGAATTCGCCCCAGTCCACTGCCTGGGGCTGGATGGCCACCAGGGCGCGCCTAGCCGGCCAGTGGCCCGCCAGCATGGCGATGGCCCGCAGGTCGGTGAGTCCCACTTCATGCACGCTGGACTTGCGGTTACCCATTAGGAAGGCATCCATGGCCTCGCCTTTGAACACTTTGAGGGTACCGGGAGAAGATTTCAGATTGGCGGCGTCCACCACAACCAGGGCTTCAGCCTCCTCGATGGGGCCCGCCAGGGTGAAGGACAGGGTGCCCCCATCCAGCAACTCCACATCGTCGGGCAGGGAATCCGTGCCCAGCCGTTCAAGTACGTGCACACCAACGCCTTCGTCAGTGAGGAGTGTATTGCCGATGCCGAGCACCAGAATTTTCATAAGAATCAGATTAAGCGTCTCCTAATACAATAACAACCAAGTAATAAGGTCGACTTTTATGCCGCATCCAGTCTGGTCCGGAAGGCCTATACTTTCCTGGTTTTCGACCATATTCCCCTTCAAGCATGTGCCTTGCCATACCCATGCGGATCACCGCCATTGACGGATTCAATGCGCGATGTGAGGCCAAGGGCGTGCACAGGGATGTATCCCTGTTCATGCTCCAGGACGACCTGCCCCGACTGGGGGACTTCGTGGCGGTCCAGGTGGGGTATGCCGTGCGCAGGGTGGACGAGGACGAAGCGCGACAGGCCTGGGAACTTTTCGACCAGATCCTGAAGGAATTCCAGGCCTGAACCAGCCTGCAACTGGCAGGCTTGGTCAGCCTGGGGGCCTGGCCAGCGGGGCTGGCAGGACGTCAGGTCCTCGGCGGAGAAGCAGTTGAAATTTCGTCCGGAAAGTGACGTGCTTCCCCATTGAAATTTTGGCCGCCCTCACGGCACAGCAGCCGCAGTTGGCCGTGGATAGCCATAGGTCCCGGCTGACGACGGGCAGCAGGGCGGCCATGGCTCAAGCAGGTGCAGGAAGGAAAGAAGCGCGGCCTTCAGGCGACAGGTTGGTTTTCCCGGGCCTGGGCCTCGGGATCAAACTCGGCAGAGACAGCTTCCAGGGCGTCCTTCAGGGTTTCTTCCGGCAGGGCATTGAGGCTTTCGGCCAACACCTCGGCGGCGTCGATGGTGTCCTGGTCCTGGGGCAGGGTCTCCTCGTCCAGGTTGGCCACCAGCACGGCAGCGGCGCCCGTCACCTGGAGCAGGGTCTGCCGTTCAGCCATAAGGAGTTCTATCTCCTCACGCAGCAGGCGGACTTCCTCGTCATTCAGGGCGTGCACGGTCATGGGGTGCCTTTCAATGGGGCAGTTGCATTGGCAATGCGTGAAATAATACGCCCGCTTAAGCCCGTCAAAAACCGCCCGAACCATTTTTCCGCCCCTGTGCTGCGTCCTGTCCACCTCCATCCCTCGATCGTTGGCGAACCTCTGCCCTGGGACGTGTACACGGAAGCAGGCGTGCTGGTGGCCGGCGCCGGCATGGTGGTAACGAGCGAAACCCACTTTCGCAAGCTCGTCGCGCGACCCCTGTTCCGGGAAACCCATGCGGGTGAGGGGTATGCCATGCCTGTGGGCATCAACCTGCTGGAACGCCTGGAAACCCTGGCCCGGGAAGCGGACGCCCTGCTGACCCCCCCCTACAGCGTGCTGCTGGCAGAGCAACTGCACGAATTGCTAAAGGCCCTGCTCAAGACACTGCGCCTGGACCCGGATGCCTGCATCGGCTACCTGCGCCGGGCCACCCCAGCCCGGCCCAGCGTGCACCACAGCCTGCACGTGCTGGCCGTGGCCGAGCTGGTTTCGGACCGGCTGGACTTCGATGAGGCCCAGCAACTCAGCCTGGCCGGCGCAGCCCTCACCATGAACCTGGCGGTGCTGGAAGTTCAGGACCGGCTGTACCGTTACCCCCGTTTCACCGAGGCCGGTGACCGGGCCGCCATCCTCGCCCATCCCCGCAGCGCGGTGGACAGCCTGCGAAACGGCTGCGTTACGGACGAGGACTGGCTCCAGGCCGTGGCCCAGCACCACGAGAACATTGACGGCAGCGGCTACCCGGCGGGCCTGGGCATCGAAGCCATCTCACCCATGGCACGACTGATCCGGGTGGCGGACGTCTATTGCGCCAGGATTTCCGGCCGCCACTATCGGCCGCCCCAAACCACCCGTGCCGCCATGAAGGACCTCTTCGGGCGGGACCGCGCCCATCTGGACCCCCAGATCAGCGCCCAGTTGCTGCGCGTCATGGGACTGTATCCGCCCGGCACCCTGGTACGCCTGGCCAACGGCGAAAGCGCCTGCATCACACGACGAGGCCATCGCGGCGTGGCCCATTACGCCACCAGTTTCCTGGATAGCCGGGGCCGCCTCATGGAGGTCCCCCGGGAACGTCCCCTGGACCGCCAGACCTATGCCCTGCGGGGCTTCCTGGAAGTGGAACAGGACTGGCCTGACATCGACTGGAAAAAACTGTGGGGCTACCCATGAGCGACGCCAACCTTTCCCCCTACGTATTCGACGCCACGCCAGACAACTTCCAGGCCCTGGTGCAGGGCAACTCCATGAAAGGCCTGGTACTTGTCCACTTCTGGACCGCCAAGGCCGGCCCCTGCATGGTCCTCATGCCTCGCCTGGTGAGATTGGCCTCGGAATATCACGGACGCTTCCTGCTGGTGATGGCCAACACCGACGCCCTCAGCCGCCAGGCCCACAGCCTGGGGGTCACCAGCGTGCCCACGGTGAAGTTTTTCCTCCATGGCCAGGTGGTGCACACCATTCATGGTGCCGAGCCGGACAGCACCTTCCACGAGGCCCTGGGCCGCTACCTGGCCAGCGACCAGGACGCGGCCCGCATGGCCGCCCTGGCAGCCCACCAGCGGGGTGACACGGCCGGGGCCATCGAGCAACTGGCCCGCATCGCCGTTGAGCATCCAGAAGACCTGGCCGTGGCCATGGACCTGGCCAAGCTGCTGACCCTGTCAGGCCGTCCCGGGGAGGCCCTGCAGTTGCTGACCGCCCTGCCCCCCGCCGCGCGCCAGTCCCCGGGCATCGCCCCCCTGCTGGCCCACCTGGAACTCATCGACGCCGCCCAGAACGGCCCTGAGGACGCAGCAGCCCGACTGTCCGCGAACCCCGGCGACGAAGAAGCCCGCCTGACCCTGGCCGCCCGGGCACTGTTCGACGAAGCCCCGCAGACAGCTCTGGAACATCTCCTGGAACTGGCCCGCACGGCTCCGGCTTTCCGCGAGGACCTGGGCCGCCGCGCCCTGCTGGCCCTGTTCGGGATGCTGGGCACGGGCCATCCCCTGACGCGCCATTACCGTTCTGCCTTGGCGGCGTTGAACGCCTGAGGTCATGGCGGACACCTGGCGCCCGGACTTCGCCGACACGCCCCCCTTCGCCCATCTTCGGCCCTGGAGCGAACGCATCACCGGCCCCGGCTGGCCCAGCCTGGATGTCCTCAATGGACTGGCATCGGAGCGGCGTCTGGTGAACGCCCAGCGCCAGCCCATCCGCTTCGAAGCCCAGTTGCTGCGTTGCGGGCAACGGGACTACGAGGCGGGCATCCTGGCCACGGGCTCGGTGCCCACCCGCACGGAGAACTGGCACGATCTGCTCAATGCCCTTACGTGGCTGGCCCTGCCCCATGCCAAGCGGGCCCTGAACGCGGTGCAATGCCAGGCCCTGAGGACGACGGGCGGCCCCCGCAGCCCCCTCTCCGATGCGGCCACCCTGTTCGACGAAAGCGGCCTGGTGCTGGCCGGCCCGGACGCAGGCCTTGGAGAAGACCTGCGCGCTCGGCGCTGGCGAAAAGCCTTCGTGGAGCGGCGCGCGGACTGGCGACATGTAAAGATCCTCATCGTGGGCCACGCCGTGCTGGAGAAACTGCTGACGCCCTGGCCGGGCATCACTGCCAAATGCGCGTTTCTAGACCAGTCCGCCCATGGGGACCAGGAAAAGCTGGACCGTAAGTTGGCGAGGCTTTGGCTGGAGGGTGGCATTTCCCGCCCGGCAGACCTGTTCCCCATGCCGGTGCTGGGCGTGCCCGGCTGGTGGCCGGCCAACGAGGATGACGCCTTTTACGAAGACGAGACGGTGTTCAGGCCTGTGCGGAAAACCTAGGTGTGCACGGACACCGGCGGGGTATTGCAGGCCTCGCCGGGGGCGGTGGGCACCTCGAACACCGAAAAGCTCAGGCTGGCCAGGTCCGCCAGCACATAGCTTGGATATTTACCCACGCCGCCCACCGTGCCCGGGTTCACCAGCCAGGTCACGGAGCCCCTGGTGTTTTTCACTTCCTGCACGCTGACCCGGTGGTCATGGCCGCAACAGACGATGTCGTAGTCCCCGGTGAGGGCCATGCCGGCGGCGTAATGGGGGTAGTGCACCAGGAACAGGGTACGGCCCGCCAGGTGCACCACCGCGTCCTGACCATGGTAGCGCACCACACTGTCGGGCTCGTGGGCCAGCTGGTGCATGGCGTACAGGTCCCCGGTGTTGTTGCCATGGATGACGTGGACGGGGAGTTCGAACTTTTTCAGCACCCGCAGGGTGGTGGGCGCCACCACGTCGCCGCAGTGGAGCACCGCCTGGGCCCCCCGGGCCTTGGCGTCCTCCACTGCATGCTCCAGCAGGCGCCGGTTGTCGTGGCTGTCGGACAGGATGCAGACCAGCACGGGCAAACGCCCCGACTCAGAAGTTGGGCTTCTCGGGAGCGGAGAGGTAGCGCTGCACGCCGGCCATGATCTCGGCCTTGGCCTCCTCGGCCCCCACCCAGCCCTGGACCTTCACCCACTTGCCGGCTTCCAGGTCCTTGTAATGCTCGAAGAAGTGGGAGATCTGGTGCAGCATCATCTCCGGCAGGTCCCGGGGAGACTCGATGTCCCGATACAGGTTGGTGAGCTTGTCCACGGGCACGGCCAGGACCTTGGCATCGTCCCCCGCCTCGTCCTGCATCTTCAGCATGCCCACGGGACGGCAGCGCACCACCACGCCCGTCAGCAAGGGGATGGGGGTGATGACCAGCACGTCCACCGGGTCGCCGTCGTCGGAAAGGGTATGGGGTACGTAGCCGTAGTTGCAGGGGTAGTGCATGGCGGTGGACATGAAGCGGTCCACGAACATGGCACCAGTGTCCTTGTCCACCTCGTACTTGATGGGCTCGCCGTGGGCGGGGATCTCGATGATGACGTTGAAATCGTTGGGAATGTCGCGGCCGGAAGTGACACGATCCAGATTCATGAAGGGCTCCAGTTTTTAGGAAACTTGCCGATTATAGGCAGGCTCGACTACACCGTTGAATACACCGATCACCCTTCACAGGGACACACCATGGACAACAGCATCGCGGCGGAGATCACCTGCACACTCAGCAGCGAGGTGGTCATCCGCGGCGTAACCACCCGAGGCCGCACATTCCGGCCCAGCGACTGGGCGGACCGGCTGGCGGGCCTGGTTTCCCAGGTGGGCAGCGACAACCGCCTCAACTACTGTCCCCACGTGCAGCCCGTGACCCGGGCCGGGGTCCGCTGCGTGGTGGTCAACCGCGCCCTGGAGGATCAGGACAGCCGCATGTTCCAGTTCCTGCTGGACTTCGCCCGGGACAACGACCTGGAAGTGGTGGACGGCAGGCAGAAACCCCGGGACTGAAAACAAACTGCCCGGCACTTGCCGGGCAGTTTTCTCGCATTCCAACACGGCCCCCGGGCCGAGGAACCGTATCAGGCCATGGCCTTGATGGCGGCGGACAGACGGCTCTTGTGGCGGGCAGCCTTGTTCTTGTGCACGATGCGCTTGTCAGCCAGGCTGTCCATGGCGCTCATGTTCTCGTTTAGGGCAGCCTGAGCGGCGGCCTTGTCGCCAGTCAGGATAGCCTTGCGCACCTTCTTCACCGCAGTGCGGTAAGCCGAGCGCTGGGCCATGTTGTGCACACGCTGATGCGCTGCCTGTCGTGCACGCTTCTTTGCCTGGGCGCTGTTAGCCATAAAAAACTCCTTGAATCCGGACGCTTTAATCGAAAGGCGGGCACTATACCGGCCTCCGGCAATCAAGGCAAGCCCGGCTTTTCAATTAACATCCCGGCCCATGAACCTGCTCCGCGCCCTGGCCTCCATCAGTTCCATGACCCTGCTCTCCCGCGTGCTGGGCTTCGCGCGGGACGCCATCATTGCCCGGGTGTTCGGCGCCGGCGCGGCCACCGACGCCTTCTTCGTGGCCTTCAAGTTGCCCAACCTGCTGCGTCGCCTGTTCGCTGAGGGCGCATTCTCCCAGGCCTTCGTGCCGGTGCTGGCGGAATACAAGAATCGCCGCGGCGAGGACGAGACCCGCATCCTCATCGGTCGGGTGGCCACGGTGCTAACGGTGGTCCTGCTGGCGGTCACCGCACTGGGGATCATCGCCGCGCCCCTGGTGGTGCTGATATCCGCCCCCGGCTTCACCGCCTCGCCGGACAAGTTCCAGCTCACCGTGGACCTGACCCGCATCGTCTTCCCCTACATCCTGTTCATCTCCCTGGTGTCCCTTTCCGCCGGTGTCCTCAACACCTTCAGCCGCTTCATGCTGCCGGCCTTCACGCCGGTGCTGCTGAACGTGGCCCTGATCCTGGCGGCGGCGGTGGCGGCCCCCTGGTTCGACCCGCCCGTGCTGGCCCTGGCCTGGGGTGCCTTCCTGGGTGGCGTGCTGCAACTGGCCCTGCAACTGCCCGCCCTGAAACGCATGAACCTGCTGCCCGGCTGGGACTGGAACCCCCGGGACGAAGGCGTGCGCCGCATCCTCAAACTCATGGGCCCAGCCGCCCTGGGGGTGTCCGTGGCCCAGATCAGCCTCCTCATCAACACCCTGTTCGCCTCCTTCCTGGCCACGGGCAGCGTGTCCTGGCTGTACTACGCCGACCGGCTCATGGAGTTCCCCAGCGGGATGCTGGGGGTTGCACTGGGCACCCTGCTGCTGCCATCCCTGGCCAAGCATCATGCCGACAACGACACGGGCGAGTACTCCAAACTGCTGGACTGGGGCCTGCGCATGACCCTGCTGCTGGCGGCCCCGGCCGCCGTGGGCCTGGGGGTGCTTGCCGTACCCCTCATCGCCACCCTGTTCCACTACGGCGAGTTCGGCACCCTGGACCTGGAGATGACACGCCAGGCCCTGGTGGCCTACAGCGTGGGCCTGGTGGGCATCATCCTGGTGAAGGTACTGGCCCCCGGCTTCTACGCCCGCCAAAACATTAAAACTCCGGTGAAGATCGCCCTCTTCACCCTGCTGGCGACCCAGGCCATGAACCTGGTCTTCATCTGGCCCCTGAAGCATGCCGGCCTGGCCCTGGCCATCGGTCTTGGTGCCTGCATCAACGCCAGCATCCTCTATTACCAGTTGCGCAAGCAGGGCATCTTCCAGCCACAGCCCGGCTGGGCCGCCTTCCTGCTCAAACTGGGCCTGGCCCTTACGCTCATGGGGGTTGGGCTATGGTTCGGCATGGGTGAGGCCAGTCATTGGGTGGACTACGGCTTCAGGCAAAGGGCTGGCCACCTGGCCTTGCTGGTCCTGGGGGGCATGGCGGTCTATTTCGCCACCCTGTGGGCCCTGGGCTTCCGCATCGCCAACTTCCGCCGGCGTGGCGTCACATAGACGGCACCCCCTGGAAATCGCTAAAATCTCCATTTTTTCAATCACATACTCAACCCCATGTTGATGACTCACGGATGGCCCCAGGCCAACCGTCCCAATGCCGTCACCATCGGCAATTTCGACGGCATCCACCAGGGCCATCAGGCCATGCTGGCGCGCCTGACCGCGCGGGCTGCATCCGTGGGCGCGGCCCCCACGGTGCTCACCTTCGAGCCCCACCCCCGGGAGGTCTTCTCCCCCCAGGACGCCCCTACCCGCCTCACCTCCCTGCGGGAGAAACTGGAAATCCTGCGCAACCTGGGCGTGGCCCACGTACATATCTGCCGCTTCAACAAGGCCTTCGCCGCCCTCTCCGCCGAGGACTTCGTCAAGCGCATCCTGGTGGAGGGCCTGCAGGCCCGCTACGTGCTGGTGGGCGACGATTTCCGCTTCGGCGCCAGGCGGGCCGGAGACTTTGCCCTGCTGCGACGCCTGGGCGAAGAATATGGTTTCGAAGTCGAGGCCCTGCATACCGTGGAAGCCGCCGACCAGCGGGCCTCCAGCACCGCCGTGCGGGACGCCCTGGCGTCCGGCGACATGGCCACCGCCGCCCAGCTCCTGGGCCGGCCCTATTCCATCTCCGGCCGGGTGGTGGGCGGCGACCAGCTGGGCCGCAAGATCGGCTATCCCACCGCCAACATCCAGCTCAAGCACAACAAGCCGCCGGTGAAGGGCATCTTCGCCGTGCACGTGCAGGGCCTGCGAATCAACGGAGAAATTCGGCCGGACTGGCCCGGCGTGGCCAGCCTGGGTACCCGGCCCACGGTGCACTCCAATGGCAAGCCCACGCTGGAGGTGCACCTGTTCAACTTCAACAGCTCCATCTACCGGGAGCACCTGCGGGTGGAGTTCCTGCACAAGCTACGGGATGAAGCCAAGTTCCCGAACCTGGAGACGCTCATTGCCCAGATTGATCTGGATGCCAGGCAGGCACGGGAGTTGTTGAATGCCTGAATTTGGCTTTGGGACATGTATTGGCGGTCACAACGTAAGGTCTGGGCTGTTGGCCGGGGGCGCCCGGCAGCGCGGTACTTTTCTTGAGTGGCCAAGAAAAGTACCCAAAAGAAGGCCACCCCACTTCCGGCGAAACCCCGGGATTTTGGCCCTTGGCTGGGGCAGCGAAAGAACTCGCTTCGCTCAGACACCTTTCGCTGGCCTTCGGCAACCCCAGCCAAGGGCCAAAATCCCGGCGCCGTCAGAGGGGGTGAAAACCGTCGCGCGCCGCCGCTTTTCATCCCCTCTGAGTCGCCAATTTTTCCGAGGCCGTTCGGGGGAAGTCGGCGAGCACTGTCTGAGCCCGCAGGGCGAGTTGCGCAGCCGCCCGAACGGGCTTGGAAAAATTGGGCACCCGAAGGGCGACGAAGCGGGGCGTGCTTTCTTTGGTTACTTTCTTTGCACGAACAAAGAAAGTAATGCGCTGCCGGGCGCCCCCGGCCAATCACCGTATCCTCACAAATCACCGCATCACCAGGCCCAGCAAGGCAAAGAAGCAAAATGCCCGACTACAAAGACACATTAAACCTCCCCGACACCCCCTTCCCCATGCGGGGCGACCTGGCCAAGCGGGAGCCGGGCTGGATTGCCGCCTGGCAGGAGAAGCGGCTGTACGACAAGCTGCGCGCCAACGCCAAGGGGCGGCCCCTGTTCGTGCTGCACGACGGCCCCCCCTACGCCAATGGCGACATCCACATCGGCCACGCGGTGAACAAGATCCTCAAGGACATCATCGTCAAGTCCAAGACCCTGGATGGCTTCGACGCACCCTACGTGCCGGGCTGGGACTGCCATGGCCTGCCCATCGAGCTGGTGGTGGAGAAGGCCCACGGCAAGGACATCCCCGCCGCGAAATTCCGCGAGCTGTGCCGGGAATACGCCGCCAGCCAGGTGGCGCGCCAGAAGGCGGACTTCATCCGCCTGGGGGTGCTGGGGGACTGGGACCACCCCTACCTCACCATGGATTACCGCTTCGAGGCGGACATCATCCGCGAGCTGGCCACCATCCAGGCCAACGGCCACCTGTACCTGGGCGCCAAGCCCGTGCACTGGTGCGTGGACTGCGGCTCCGCCCTGGCCGAGGCCGAGGTGGAATACGAGGACAAGACCTCGCCGGCCATCGACGTGGCCTTCCCCGTGGCGGACGTGGCCGACCTGGCCGCCCGCCTGGGCATCCCCAATCTGGACATCCCGGCCTATGCCGTGATCTGGACCACCACGCCCTGGACCCTGCCCGCCAACCGCGCCGTGGCGGTGCACGCGGACTTCGCCTACGACGTGATCCGCACCCCCAAGGGCCTGCTCATCCTGGCCCGGGACCTGGCGGAGGCCGCCATCAAGCGCTACGGCTTCGAGACCGTGGAAACCGTGGCCCAGATCAAGGGCGCCGCCCTGGAGGGCCTGAAGCTCCAGCATCCTTTTTATGAGCATCAGGTGCCCGTGATCCTGGCGGACTTCGTCAGCCTGGAAGCCGGCGTGGGCCTGGTGCACATCGCCCCCGGCCACGGCCATGACGACTACATCGCCGGCCTGAAGTACGGCCTGGAGGTGGCCAACCCCGTGGGCGGCGACGGCAAGTTCTACGCCGACACCCCCCTGGTGGGCGGCCAGTCCATCTGGGCCGGCAACAAGACCGTGATGGAGGAACTCAAGGGCCGGGGCCACCTGCTGGCGGAGGAAAAGATCCAGCACAGCTATCCCCACTGCTGGCGCCACAAGACCCCCATCATCTTCCGCGCCACGCGCCAGTGGTTCATCGGCATGGACAGGGAAGTGAAGGGGGAAGGGGGAAGGGGGAAAGGTCAAACCCTGCGCGACATGGCCATGAAGGCCGTTGAAGACACCGAGTTCTTCCCCGCCTGGGGCCGGGCCCGCCTGGAAGCCATGATGAAGGGCCGCCCGGACTGGTGCGTGTCCCGCCAGCGCAACTGGGGGGTACCCATCCCCTTCTTCATCCACAAGACCACGGGGGAACTCCATCCCCGCACCACGGAACTGGTGGAAGCCGTGGCCCAGCGGGTGGAGCAGGCCGGCATCGAGGCCTGGTTCAGCCTGGACTCCAAGGAACTGCTGGGCGACGAAACGGACCAGTACGAGAAGGTAAAGGACACCCTGGACGTGTGGTTCGACTCCGGCGTCACCCACGCCTGCCTGCTGAAGGAGCGCGAGGGCCTCAAGCACCCCGCCGACCTGTACCTGGAAGGCTCGGACCAGCATCGCGGCTGGTTCCAGTCCAGCCTGCTCACGGGCTGCGCCACCGACGGCCACGCGCCCTACGAGGCCCTGCTGACCCACGGCTTCGTGGTGGACGGCAAGGGCATGAAGATGTCCAAGTCCAAGGGCAACGTGGTGGCGCCGCAAAAGGTGGCGGACACCCTGGGCGTGGACATCCTGCGCCTGTGGGTGGCCAGCACGGACTACTCCGGCGAACTGTCCATCTCCGACGAGATCCTCAAGCGGGTCACCGAGAGCTACCGCCGCATCCGCAACACCCTGCGCTTCCTGCTGGCCAACACCGCCGACTTCGACGCCGCGAAAGACATGCTGCCGGAAGGCGAGTGGCTGGAGATCGACCGCTACGCCCTGGCCCTCACCCGGCAGATGCAGGATGCCACCCTCAACGACTATCGCGTCTACAGTTTCCACACCGCCGTGCAGCGCCTGCACCACTTCTGCTCCGAGGACCTGGGGGCCTTCTACCTGGACATCCTCAAGGACCGGCTCTACACCACCGGCGCCAACAGCAAGCCCCGGCGCGCCGCCCAGAGCGCCCTGTGGCACATCCTCCAGACCCTGACCCGGCTCATGGCCCCCATCCTCTCCTTCACCGCCGAGGAGATCTGGGCTTTGCAGTGCAAGTCGGAAAGCGTGTTCCTGTCCCTGTGGCACGAACTGCCCCGCCAGCCTGGCGAGGATGACCTGCTGGCCCGCTGGAACCGCCTGCGGGAACTGCGGGTGCTGGCCCAGAAGCGCATCGAGGAGGTGCGCACGGAAGGCAAGGTGGGATCCTCCCTCCAGGCCGGCGTGAAGTACCTGGCCGACGGCACGGACCATGACCTGCTGGCGGGCCTGGGGGACGACCTGCGCTTCGTGCTCATCACCTCCGCCGCCACGGTGGAGAAAGCCACGGGCGAAACCCGGGTGGAGGTAGAGGCCCTGGCCCACGACAAGTGCGAGCGCTGCTGGCATGTGCGCGACGACGTGAATGCCGATCCGGCCCATCCCGGCCTGTGCGGCCGCTGCGTCAGCAACCTCCATGGCGAAGGTGAAAAGCGCGACCATGCGTAAGATCTTCGGCGACAACTCCCCCACCGGCCTGCGCTGGCTGTGGCTGGCCGGCCTGGCCCTGGTGCTGGACCAGCTCACCAAGGTGATGGTCATGGACAGCCTGGTGGCCTACCAGGACGTGATTCCCCTCACGGGCTTCTTCAACCTGGTGCACGTGCACAACACCGGCGCCGCCTTCTCCCTGTTCGCCGACCAGGCAGGCTGGCAGCGGGCCTTCTTCGTGGTGCTGGCCAGCGTGGCCGCCGTGGTCATCGTCTACCTGCTGCGCCGCACCCGGGGCCAGCCCCTGTTCTGCGGCTCCCTGGCTCTGATCCTGGGGGGCGCCGTGGGCAACCTCGTCGACCGGGTGCTGTACGGCCACGTCATCGACTTCCTGGATTTCTACGTGGGCGCCTGGCACTGGCCCGCCTTCAATGTGGCGGACTCCGCCATCACCGTCGGCGCGGCCCTGCTGATCTGGGACAGTTTCAGGAAAGGTAAATCCCGATGAGGGTTTCGGACAGTCACGCGAAGAAACCCGCGAGGGTGCGCACATGAGCGGCCTGCGTCCCGGCGACCGGGTCACCCTTCATTACCACCTTGCATGCAGCGGCGAGGAGGTAGTGAACACCTTCCCGGAAGGCCCAGAAACCTTCACCCTGGGTTCCGGGGAACTGGAAGGCCGCCTGGAAACCCTGCTGCTGGGCCTGACCGAAGGCCAGCATCTCACCTTCGACCTGGACCCCGGCGAGGCCTTCGGCCAGCGGGACGATCAACTCGTCCACACCCTGGCCCGGGCCGACTTCCCCGCCGACATGGAACTGGAACCCGGCCACGGCGTCCAGTTCGACCTGCCCAACGGCCAGAGCATGATGGGCACGGTGCTGGAGGTCGGCGAGGATGCCGTGCAGGTGGATTTCAACCATCCCCTGGCCGGCCTGCCCGTCACCCTGGAAGTCCAGATCATCAGCATCGAACAGCCCCAATGAACCAGACCATTCTTCTCGCCACCCCCCGGGGCTTCTGCGCCGGCGTGGACCGGGCCATCGCCATCGTCGAACAGGCCCTGAAAAAGTTCGGCGCCCCCATCTACGTGCGCCATGAAGTCGTGCACAACAAGTTCGTGGTGGACGACCTGAAGGCCAAGGGCGCCATCTTCATCGAGGACATGAACGACGTCCCCCCCGGCGCCACCCTCATCTACAGCGCCCACGGCGTCCCCCTGTCCGTGCGGCATGATGCCGAGGCCCGGGGCCTGACCGTCTTCGACGCCACCTGCCCCCTGGTCACCAAGGTGCACGTGGAAGTGAAGAAGATGCGGGAATCGGGCCTGGAAATCGTCATGATCGGCCACAAGGGCCATCCCGAGGTGGAAGGCACCATGGGCCAGTCCGACACGGGCATGTACCTGGTGGAAGACGAGGCCGACGTGGCCACCCTCCAGGTGCAGGATGCGGACAATCTGGCCTATGTCACTCAGACCACCCTGTCCGTGGACGACGCCGCCCGGGTGGTCAACGCCCTCAAGGCCCGTTTTCCCCACATCCGCGGTCCCAAGAAGGACGACATCTGCTATGCCACCCAGAACCGCCAGGACGCGGTGAAGAAGCTCTCCGCCGAATGCGACCTGGTGCTGGTGGTGGGCTCGCCCAATTCCTCCAACTCCACCCGCTTGCGGGAGGTGGCACGGAATATCGGTCTGGATGCCCATATGGTGGACAACGCGGGGCAGATCGACCCAGCGTGGCTGGCAGGCAAGCAGCGGATCGGCATCACCGCCGGAGCCTCGGCGCCGGAGGTTCTGGTGGAGGGGGTGGTGGCCCGTTTGAAAGAGCTGGGCGCTGATTCCGTCATGCCGTTGGAGGGGATTGAGGAGAAAGTGAATTTCCCCTTGCCAAGGGCGTTGGTGGACTGAGTTTTTTTTCTCCCCCCTTTGAGAAAGGGGGAATGAAAACCCTCAGAGCAGCACCAGGTTATCCCGGTGGATCAGTTCCGGTTCATCCACATACCCCAGGATGCCTTCAATCTCACTGGAAGCATGCCGCGCAATCCGCCGCGCCTCGTCGGAAGAGTAGTTCACCAGCCCCCGGGCCAGATCCCGCCCCGAGCCATCGACACAGCCCACCACGTCGCCACGCTGGAACTTCCCCTTCACCTCCACCACGCCGATGGACAGCAGGCTCTTGCCCCCTTCCCGCAGGGCCTTGGCCGCCCCGTCATCCAGCACCAGCCTGCCCCCCACCTGCAGGTGATCGGCCAGCCACTGGCGGCGGGCGGCGAGGGGCTCCTGGCGGGCGATGAGATGGGTGCCCAGGGCCTCGCCCGAGGCCAGGCGGGCCAGCACGTCCTGCTCCCGGCCACTGACGATGACCGTGTGGGCGCCGCTGCGGGCGGCCCGCCTGGCGGCCAGGACCTTGGTGAGCATGCCGCCGGTGCCCACGCTGGAGCCGGCGCCGCCGGCCATTTCCTCCAGCTTGGGGTCGCCGGCCATGGCTTCGCGCACGAATTCCGCCTCCGGATGCTTGCGGGGATCGGCGGTGTAGAGGCCCCGCTGGTCGGTGAGGATGATGAGGGCGTCCGCCTCGATAAGATTGGCCACCAGGGCACCCAGGGTATCGTTGTCTCCCACCTTGATCTCATCGGTGGTAACCGTGTCATTCTCGTTGATGATGGGTACCACCTTCAGCTCCAGCAGGCGGCGCAGGGTGGTACGGGCGTTGAGGTAGCGCTCCCGGTCCGCCAGGTCGGCATGGGTGAGTAGTATCTGGGCGGTGTGGAGGCCGTGCTCGCGGAAACTGCGCTCGTAGGCCTCCACCAGTCCCATCTGGCCCACGGCGGCGGCGGCCTGGAGTTCATTCAGGGCCTTGGGTCGTCTGGGCCAGCCCAGGCGCTGCATGCCCTCGGCGATGGCGCCGCTGGAGACAAGGACGATCTCCTTGCCCAAGTGGGTGAGCTTGGCAATCTGCTCGGACCACAGGGCCAGGCGGGCATGGTCCAGACCCCGGCCGTCGTTGGTGACCAGGGCGCTGCCCACCTTCACCACCAGGCGTCCGGCACCGGCGATGACGGACTGGTTCATTCCGTGGAGTCCTCGCTGAAGGAAACGCCGGAGCGCCCCAAGTATTCTTGCCCCCCTCGGGGGGCGGAAGCGGCCAAGACGTTTCCTGGGGGCTCTGCCACATCCGCGCGGCGCTCGGCGTCCAGGTGATCCATGATGGCGAAAACCAGGGGCTGGCAGCCGTCGCCGCTGATGGCGGAGATGGCGAAGACGGGGCCTGTCCAGCCGTAATCCTGGATGAAGGCGGCGATGCGCTTGGCACGTTCACCCACGTCGATCAAATCCGTCTTGTTCAGCACCAGCCAGCGGGGCTTGAGGTAAAGGCCTTCGTCGTACTTGCGCAGCTCTTCCACAATGGCCTGGGCCTCGCGCACCGGGTCGGTGTCCGGGTTGAAGGGGGCCAGGTCCACCAGATGCAGCAGCAGTCGGGTGCGGGCCAGGTGGCGCAGGAACTGGTGGCCCAGACCGGCGCCCTCGGCGGCGCCTTCGATGAGGCCGGGGATGTCGGCCACCACGAAGCTGCGCTCGCTGTCCACACGCACCACCCCCAGGTTGGGATGCAGTGTAGTGAAGGGATAGTCGGCCACCTTGGGCTTGGCGGCGGACACCGAGCGGATGAAGGTGGACTTGCCCGCGTTGGGCATACCCAAAAGGCCCACGTCCGCCAGCACCTTCAGTTCCAGATGCAGGCGGCGCTTTTCGCCTTCCTCACCCGGGGTGCATTGGCGCGGCGCCCGGTTGGTGCTGGATTTGAAGTGGAGATTGCCCAGGCCGCCCTGGCCGCCCTTGGCCACCCGGGCCTTCTGGCCATCACGGGCCAGGTCCGCCAGGAGTTCGCCGGTGTCGTCGTCCTGCACAACGGTACCCACGGGCACTCGCAGGACGATGTCATCGGCGCCCTTGCCGTAGCAGTCGGAGCCCCGGCCACCTTCGCCGTTGCGGGCCTTGAAGTGCCGCGTGTAGCGGTATTCCACCAGGGTGTTGATGTTGCGGTCGGCCACCAGCCAGACGCTGCCGCCCCGGCCACCGTCGCCCCCGTCCGGCCCCCCCATGGGGATGAATTTCTCCCGCCGGAAGGAAGCGCAGCCGTTGCCACCGTTGCCGGCGGCCACGTCAATGCGGACTTCGTCGATGAATTTCATGGGCTTGTGTCTTGGGCCAGAAACTAAAAAGCCCTATCCGGAGATAGGGCTCTCTGGTGCAACCCGGCGTGCTTAGGCGGAGACCGGGATCACGCTGACGGTGCGGCGCTTCTTCTCGCCCTTGACGGCGAACACGACCACGCCATCCACCTTGGCGAACAGGGTGTAGTCCTTGCCCACGCCCACGTTGGTGCCGGGGTGGAACTGGGTGCCGCGCTGACGCACCAGGATGTTGCCGGCGGGCACGAACTGGCCGCCGTAGCGTTTCACGCCCAGGCGTTTGGATTCTGAGTCGCGACCGTTACGGGAACTGCCGCCTGCTTTTTTGTGTGCCATGGTTCTCTACTCCTAGATCAGGCAGAAATACCGTCGATGCGGATTTCCGTGTAGTTCTGACGGTGCCCCTGGGTCTTGCGATAATGCTTGCGGCGGCGCATCTTGAAAATCATGACCTTGTCGTGACGGCCATGGGCCAGCACGGTGGCCTTCACGGAAGCGCCGGCCAGCAGGGGAGTACCCACCTTGATGCTGTCGCCGTCTGCCACCATCAGCACGTCCTTGATTTCCACTTCACCGCCGACGTCCACGGGCAGGCTTTCCACCTTGAGTTTGCCGCCGGCGGATACCTTGTATTGCTTGCCACCGGTCTTGATAACAGCGTACATGCCTGTCTCCAGTTACTGGGTCGATTCGGAAAACGTGGCATTCTATGCGAAGCCTTTTCTGTTTGCAATCAATGCACATCCCCCAGGCAAGCTTTGGTATATATAGGGGCATTCGAGCCCCTTGGAAACCCGTGGCCACCAACCTGGAGATCGACCATTTCCTGGCGGAAGTGGAACGGCGAGCCTACAAGCACGCCCTGTACGCCATCCACGACCACCACGCCGCCCTGGACGTGGTGCAGAACGCCATGATGAAGCTGGTGGAACGTTATTCTGAGAAAACGGTCCAGGAACTGCCCATGCTGTTCCAGCGCATCCTGCAGAACGCCATCCACGACCATTTTCGCCGGGCAAAGGTGCGTGACTACTGGGTGAAACTGGTGTCGCCCTTGCGGGAAAAGGACGATGACAATACGGAAACCCTGGAGAGCCTGGCAGCCGGTGCCGAGGATTATTCCTCGCCCTCCCCAGAGCAAACCGCCGTGGAAAACCAGCACCTGGCCCTGATCGAGCAGGCCATTAGCGAGCTTCCCGCGCGTCAACGGGAAGCCTTTCTGTTGCGTTACTGGGAAGGGATGGATGTGGCGGAAACCGCCGAAATCATGGGTTGCAGCCAAGGCAGTGTGAAAACCCACAGTTTCCGCGCCGTCAACGCCCTGGCCCAAAAGCTGAAGGAAATGGGCATCGCGCCATGAGCGAGCAAGCGTTTGATAACACAGGCCCGACGACCGAACGGGTGATAGAGACCCTCGACCAGGGCACCAGGCACCTGGATGCCCGGACCCGGTCGCGCCTATACGACAGCCGTCGCCGGGCCCTGGCATCCCTTCATCCCCAGCATGCCGGCCAAGGCCTGCTGGTACTGCGCCAGCACCCCGCCCTGGCGGTATTGGGGCTGGCCACCATCCTGCTCATGGTTGCCTGGTTGGCCTTGCGCCAACCCGTCCCCTCCAAGCCCGTCACCCCGGATACCAGCGCCCTGGACATCCAGTTGCTGACCGGGGAACTGCCGCCCCAGGTCTTCGCGGACTGGAGCCTGGTCACCCGCGAGAATGTGGAAGCCGTATGTCTCACCGATTCCTGAACACGCTGCTAGGGGCTTGCATGGCCCTGGCCATCAACCTTGCCCTGGCGGGCCAGCACCCATGGAGCGGCCTTAGCACCGCCGAGCGCTCTGCCCTGGCGCCCCTGGCCAGCGATTGGAACCTGTTCCCTGGAGTGCAACAGGAAAGGCTGCTGGCCGTGGCACGGCATTACCCCACCCTGTCTCCCCAGCAACAGCTGCTGCTGCAGAAACGCCTTCGGGCCTGGTCCCGCCTCACCCCGGAGCAACGCCAGGCGGCTCGCCAGAACCTGAGCCGCATCCAGACCCTGCCGGCGGAGGATCAAGCCAAGATCAAGCAGCGCTGGCTGGATGCCCTGTGCAAGGAGTTCTCGCCCCCGGGCGGGGATGCGCCGGCCAAGTGACGGAGGTTGAAGCGCCCTCCGTGGGCAGGCGGCTGCTGTGCGGCCTCTATGACGGGCTCCTGTTGGTGGCCTTGCTGCTGGTGGCCACCTTCCCCTTCGTGGTCCTCACCCAGAAACTGGAGCCTGACTTGGCGCGGCATCTGCTGCAAGCCTATCTCTTCCTGGTAGCGGGGTGCTATTTCACCCTGTTCTGGCGCAAGGGCCAGACCCTGGCCATGAAGACCTGGCGACTGCGCATGGAAACGACGACAGGTGAACAGCCGGGCTGGGGCCGCCTCTGGCTGCGATATGGGCTGGCCTGGGCCAACCTGGCTGTCTTGGGACTTGGGTGGTGGGCGACATGGTTTCGCTCAGACCACCAGTTTCTCCAGGACCGCCTGGCGGGCACCCGGCTGGTCAGCGCCCGCTGACCCTTCCTTCAGCGGTTTTCCTGCCACCACACAGCCGTGTAGGCGGCGGCGCCGATCAGGATCACCGGCACCATGGCCGCAATCGGTGCGGACCAGTCCAGCAACTGGGCCACCTGGGCCACCAGGCGGTTCACCAGGTGGAAGCCCAGGCCCAGCAGCACACCGAGCAGCAAACGCCCCCCTACCCCGCCGCTGCGCGGGGGGCGGTAGGCGAAGGCCAGGGCAAGCAGCAGCATGATGGGGCCCGCCGCGGGGTAGATCATCTTGTTCCACAGGGCGATCTCGTAGCGCCCGTATTCCTGGCGGTTTTCCTTCAGGTGGGCCACGTAGGCCCTCAGGGTGGCGATGGACATGCGCTCCGGCGACACCATGAGCACGGACAACAGGTCCGGCGTGACCGCAGATTCCCAGGCCATGTCCGTCACTCGGCGCGTGGTGGTGCGGTCTTCGCCGATGGCCGTTTCAGTCACCTGGCGCAAGGACCAGCGCCCGCCTTCCCACACGGCGCCCTCCGCCTGGCGCAGGGCGCGCAGGTGAAAGTCCTGGTCGAACACGTACAGGCGTATCCCATGCAAAGTCGCGTCGGGGGACATCTCCCGCACGTTGATGAAGGTGTTGCCGTCCTTGGCCCACAGTCCGGTGCGGAACTCCCGGGCCACCACGCCGGTGGTGGCCCGGGCCTTGAGCTGCTTGGCGGCCTGCTCCGCATGGGGCATGACGTACTCCCCCAGCACCAGGGTCAAGGCGCCGATGGCCACCCCCAACATCACCATCCAGGCAAGCAGGCGGTACATGGACAGGCCTGCGGTGCGCATGACGCTGAATTCGGAACCCAGGGCCAGGCGGTTCCAGGCGAACAGGCTGCCGATGAGCAGGGCCACTGGTACCAGTTCATAAAGGCGCACGGGGGTGTTCAGGGTCACATAGGCCAGGGCCAGAAGCGGCGTGTAGGAGGTCGTATGGGCGTCCCCCAGTTCGCCGATGAAGTCGAAGAAGGAGAACAGGCCCAGGAGGGCAAGCAGGGCCAGGAAGGTAGCGCCCAGGATTTCCCTGGAAACGTAGCGGAACAGGGTGCTCATCGCGCCCAGGGCCCCCGGAAGCGCTGCCAGTAGAAGGCCGCCAGCACCAGCAACATGCCTCCGTGAACCAGGAACAGGGCTTCGCCCGGGTTCAGGCGCGACCGGGTGACCCAGCCCTCGGAGAGGCCGACGAAGTTGTTGTAGGCCAGGTAGATAAGGATGGCAAACACCACGTTCATTGATCGCCCCGCCCGGGGATTGACGTAGCTGAGGGGCACCGCGAGCAGCACCAGCATCAAGGCGCTCAGGGGGTAGCCCACGCGCCAGACCAGCTCACCCATGTTTCTGGGATTGGGTTGGGCCCATAGCTGGCCCATGGTGAGCATGCGTGGGCTCTCGGCGGCCTCGGCCAGGGCCTGGGGCTGGAGTCGCACCGCGTAGGAGTCGAATCCGCCCATGCGGAAGTCTGCCTCCCCCGGGTTCCCCTCATAGCGGCGCCCCTGCTCCAGCACCAGGAAGCGTTCTCCCGTGATCTGGGTTTCAATATGTCCCTGGCTTGCCACCATGATCCCGGTCCGACCGTGCATCTGGGACTGGACGAAGACGTTCCCCACCCGTTCACCGTCGGCGGACAAGGATTCCACGAAATGGACCCGCTTGCCCTGGCCGAACTCCGTGAACATGCCCGGAGCCATTGAAGAGACCTCGTCCCGGGATTCCAGGATGCGCTGGTAGGCGGACTGCTGCTTCGCCGCCCAGGGCAGGCCGACGAAGCTCACCAGGGCGATCAGTGCCACCATGGGCACCGAGAACAGCAGCACCGGCCGCGCCCAATCCCAGGGCCCAACGCCGCCCCCCATCCAGATGACCGCCTCGCTGTCCCGCCAGATGCGGGACAGGCACATGAACACGCCGATGAACAGTCCCAGGGAAAGGAGCACGGGCAGGAAGCGCAGCACACCGAAGGCCAGCATGGGCAGCACCGCGCCCACCTCCAGGTCACCCATGGCGGCCTTGCCCAGCACCCGCACCAGGATCACCACCAGGAAAATGGAGGTCAGGGCCGCGAAGGCAGACGCCGACATGGCTGCCATTTCACGGGTCAGGGCATGGTCGAAACGGGTCATGGCATTCGGGCGCTTTGACTAGCCCGGACGGGCCACCAATAATCCCCGCATATGCCAACCGGCACATCCATGGGACAACTGGAGACAGAGATGGAATTCAGCATCAAAAGCGGCAGCCCGGAAAAACAACGCACCGCCTGTGTGGCGGTGGGCGTGTTCGAACAGAAAAAAATCAGCCCGGCGGGCCAGATCCTGGACCAGGCCGCCAAGGGCTATCTGGCCGACATTCTCCGGCGCGGCGACATGGACGGCAAGACGGGCACCACCCTGGTGCTGCACAAGGTGCCAGGCCTCTCGGCGGAGCGGGTGCTGCTGGTGGGCCTGGGCAAGGAGAAGGAATTCCAGGAGAAGGCCTACCGGGACGCCGTTCGCGCCTCCGTCAAGGCCCTGACCGACCTGGGCGTGACCGAGGCCTGTTTGTATGTGGGCGAGGTGCCGGTGAAGAACAGGGACCTGGCCTGGAACATGGAGCAGGCCGTCCTCGTGGCGGAAGAGGCCACCTACCGGTTCGAGCAGATGAAGAGCAAGCCCAGCAGCGACAAGAAGGCTTTGCGGAAGCTTACCCTGGCCATGACAACAGGGGAGGGGATGACCGGTGCCATTGCCGCGGTCCAGCGCGGCCAGGCTACCGCCCGGGGCATGCAGCTTGCCAAGGACCTTGGCAACCTGCCGGGCAACGTCTGCACCCCCACCTATCTGGCGAACCAGGCCAAGGCACTGGGCAAGGAGTCGGGCCTCAAGGTCCAGGTGCTGGACCAGGGCCAGATCGAGAAGCTGGGCATGGGCTCCTTCCTCTCCGTGGCCAAGGGCAGTGACGAGCCGCCCCGTTTCATCGTCCTGGAGCACAAGGGCGGCAAGAAGGGCGAGAAACCCGTGGTGCTGGTGGGCAAGGGCATCACCTTCGACTCCGGCGGCATCTCCCTGAAGCCGGCGGCGGAAATGGACGAGATGAAATACGACATGTGCGGCGCCGCCTCGGTGCTGGGCACACTGCGGGCCGTGGCGGAACTCAAGCTGCCCCTGAACGTGGTGGGCCTCATCCCCACCTGCGAGAACCTGCCCAACGGCCGCGCCAACAAGCCCGGCGACGTGGTCACCTCCATGTCCGGCCAGACCATCGAGGTGCTGAATACCGACGCGGAGGGCCGACTGATCCTGTGCGACGCCCTGACCTACGCGGAGCGCTACGAGCCCGCTGCCGTGGTGGACATCGCCACCCTCACCGGCGCTTGCGTCATCGCCCTGGGGCACGTGGCCACGGGTCTGCTGGCCAACCGGGACGACCTGGCGGCCGACTTGCTCCAGGCCGGCGACGCCGCCCATGACCGCTGCTGGCAGCTGCCCCTGTGGGAGGACTACCAGGAACAGCTGAAGAGCAACTTCGCCGACATGGCCAACATCGGCGGCCGCCCCGGCGGCACCATCACCGCCGCCTGCTTCCTGTCCCGCTTCACTGAGAAATACCACTGGGCCCACCTGGACATCGCCGGCACGGCCTGGAAGAGCGGCAAGGAAAAGGGCGCCACGGGCCGGCCCGTGCCCCTGCTGGTGCACTTCCTGGCCAAGCGGGCAGGCCAGGCCTAGGCATTACACGCGGCCCGGAGCGGTCGGCATCAGCTGGTCGAGGCCGGGTCCAGCAGGGTGTCCCGGGCCTCGGGCAGGAGGTCCGGGTAGTCCCGGGAGGCGTGCAGGCCCCGGCTTTCGTGGCGCAGCTTGGCGCACCTCACCACGAGTTCGGCGGTGAGCACCAGGTTGCGCAGTTCGATAAGGTCGTTGCTGATGCGGAAATTGCTGTAGTACTCGTTGATCTCGTCGGTCAGCAGCTTCAGGCGGTGGCTGGCCCTTTCCAGGCGCTTGCTGGTGCGCACGATGCCCACGTAGTCCCACATGAAGCGGCGCAGTTCGTGCCAGTTGTGGGCGATGACGATCTCCTCGTCCGCGTCCGTTACCCGGCTCTCGTCCCAGGGCGGAAGTTCCCGGGGCACCGGCACGTCCGAAGCGGCGATGTCCGCCGCGGCGGCCCGGCCATAGACCAGGCATTCCAGCAGGGAATTGGAGGCCAGGCGGTTGGCGCCGTGGAGCCCCGTACAGGTGGTCTCGCCGATGGCGTAGAGAAATTTCGTGTCGGTGCGCCCGGCCTGGTCCACCACCACGCCACCACAGGTGTAGTGGGCCGCCGGCGCCACGGGAATCCATTCCCGGGTGATGTCCAGGCCCAGTTCCAGGCAGCGGGCGTGGATGGTGGGGAAATGGCTGACGATGAACTTGGCGGGTTTGTGGGTGATGTCCAGGAACACGCAATCCAGGCCACGCTTCTTCATCTCGAAGTCGATGGCCCGGGCCACCACGTCCCGGGGCGCCAGTTCCGCACGCTCGTCGTGCTCGGGCATGAACCGGGTGCCGTCCGGCAGGCGCAGCACCGCCCCTTCTCCCCGCATGGCCTCGGTGATGAGGAAGGACTTGGCGTGGGGGTGATACAGGCAGGTGGGGTGGAACTGGACGAATTCCAGGTTGGCCACCTGGCAGCCGGCCCGCCAGGCCATGGCGATGCCGTCCCCCGTGGCCGTGTCCGGGTTGGTGGTATAGAGAAAGGCCTTGCCCGCGCCGCCGGTGGCCAGCACGGTAAACCCGGCCCCCAGGGTCACCACGTGGCCTGCCTGGGTGTCAAGCACATAGGCGCCATGGACATGGCGCCCCAGTCCCCGCAGACCCAGGTGCCGGTCCGTGATCACGTCCACGGCGATGTGGTGTTCCAGGAGGGTGATGTTTGCCCTCTGCTCCAACAGGGCCAGCAACCGCTCCTGCACCACCCTACCGGTGGCGTCGGCCACGTGCAGCACCCGGCGGTAGGTATGCCCCCCCTCCCGGGTCAGATGGAACGCCCCGTTCTGGCGATCGAAGGGCACGCCCTGGTCGATGAGCCAGCGGATGGCCTCGGGCCCGGACGCCACCACATGGCGCACCACGGCCTCGTCGCAAAGCCCGGCACCGGCCACCAGGGTGTCCCGCACGTGGTCATCGAAGGAATCCTCCACCCCCATGACGGTGGCGATGCCCCCCTGGGCCCAACTGCTGGCGCTGTCCCGGGGCTGCTTCTTGGTGACCATGGCGATGCGCATGGTTTGTGGCAGGGACAAGGCCAGGGTAGCGGCCGCCAGGCCGGAACCAATGATAAGGACGTCGAAGCGCTGCATAAATGTTTCGGAGGTGGAATGGGGGGCCGCCCCGGAAGGCAGCGTAAGCGGCGAACCCGTGTATCGGGCGGTTATACTCGTCCCTGCGTGGAATGCATAGCCGTCACCGCCGGGGTGCGGGTACGCCCGCGCCAAACAACATTGCACCGTGAAAGAGAGAACAGCCGCGTGAGCGATCGGGAAATCGACCTCCAGTTGGTCGAACGGGTTCGGGAAGGGGACAAACGCGCCTACGGGCTGCTGGTGGAGAAATACCGCCGCAAGCTCATGCGTCTGCTGTCCCGCATGGTGCGGGACCCGGACGAAATCGAGGATATCGCCCAGGAGACCTTCATCAAGGCCTACCGGGCCCTGCCCCAGTTCCGCGGCGACGCAGCCTTCTATACCTGGCTCTACCGCATCGCCGTGAACACGGCAAAGAACTACCTGGCGGCCAAAAGCCGGGGCATGCAGACACTATCGGACCAGGCTCTCAACGACGAGGACGAGCCGGACGAACGTCTGGTGGCCCAGGACATCAGTACGCCGGAGTCGGAACTTCTTACGAAACAGGTGGCCTATGCGGTTAATGAAGCGGTGGAGGCCTTGCCGCAGGAACTCCGCCAGGCCATTACCCTCAGAGAGATTGAAGGTATGAGTTACGAAGAGATCGCCGAAGCCATGGACTGTCCGATCGGTACGGTGCGTTCGCGCATCTTCCGGGCTCGGGAAGCCATTGCCGCCAAGCTGCGTCCCATCCTGGGCACTTCCGAAGACCGAAGGTGGTAAGCATGATGATGAAAACCGCGACCCAAGCCATGCCCCTCGCGGAGCACGACGACACCCTTTCCGCTTTCCTGGATGGCGAACTGTCCGACGATGAGGCCCGCCAGGTTCTGAGAAACCTGGACGCCGATGCGGCTGCCCGGGACAAGGCCTGGTCCTACATGTCGGTGGGCGATGCCCTGCGGGGCTTCCATGCCGCGCCGCCGTCGCCCCATCTCACCGCCCGGGTCATGGCGGCACTGGAACAGGAGCCCACTATCCTGGCGCCCATGCGCAAGCCCAGGGACCGCCGCGCCTCCATGTGGCTGGCGGCGGCGGCTATCGGCGCCATCACCTGGGGCCTGTGGCAAAGCCTGCCCGACCGGGGCCCGGCGATCCCCCTGGCTGCCAATGACACACCCCCCCCCATGGACGTACAGCCCTACCTGGCTGCCCATCAGGACTTCGCCCAGGCCGTTATTTCCCCGGCGGAAATGAACTTCACCCAGGTTTCCCTGGTGGAGGCCCGCCCATGAAGGGGGGGGCTTGGCTGACCCTGGCCGCAGTGGCCGCGTCACTGCACTCCACCTCCGCCCTTGCCACCGATGCCCTGCCCGCCAACGAAGCAGCCAACCTGCTGCAAAGGATTTCCGACGCCTCTCGCCGCATGGCCTATGAAGGCGTATTCGTTTTCCGGCACGGCGGCAGCGCACAGACCCTGATGGTCAGCAACCGCCCCAGCGGTACCAGCGTGGAAAGCCGGCTCATGACCATGGACGGCAGCCAGCGGGAAGTCCGCTGTTCCCAGCAATCCTCCGTGACCCTGGTGGTCAACGGTACCCAGTTGCGACTGGAGAAGCGCCTCAACAAGCGCCATTTTCCCGATTTGCTGCCCGTAAGCGCCGCCCCCCTGGCCAGCTGGTACGCGGTACGCCCAGGCACCCAGGACCGGGTGGCGGGCAAGGACTGCAACAACGTGGAAATCACTCCCAGGGACATCTACCGCTGGGGCTATGTCCTGTGCATCGATCGCAGCACCGGTTTCCCGCTACGGGCAGTGATGACCAACGGCAATGGTCAGCCCCTCATGCAATACAGTTTCGCCGAGATCAAGCTGGGCTCCATGCCCAAGGCGGAAAACCGCTCCATGCCTCACATCCCGGAAGCTGCCAGGCCTGTGGACAACGACAGCATCGAGATCGGCGGCCTGCCACCGGGCTTCAGCCGTATCGCCGCCGTGCGGCGTCAGTTGCCCAACCATAGCGGCGAGGTGGAGCACTGGGTTTTCAGTGACGGCCTGACCCACGTATCCCTTTTCCTGGAGCCCGCAAGGCTACCCGTGGAAGCCATCAAGGGTCAGAGCAAGCAGGGCATGATCAACATGATCAAGCGCCAGGTGGGCGGCCTCCAGGCCACCATCCTGGGCGAGGCACCCTGGGCCACGGTGGAAAGCATTGCCATGGGCCTGGAGGAAAAGCGTTGATCGAGTCCCCGGCTCGGGTCACCCGCATCGAGGGCGCCACGGCCTGGGTCATCAGCGAAGCCCCCTCCTCCTGTGGCGCCTGTGGCGGCAAAGGCTGCGGTTCCTCAGCCTTCAACCGCCTTTGGCACCCGGAAAACCCGGAGTTCCACGTAGCCAACCCCATCCATGCCCAGCCGGGAGAGGCTGTGGTGGTGGGACTGCCAGAGGGTGCACTGCTCCAGGCCAGCACGGCGGCCTACTTGGTGCCCCTGGCCTCACTGCTGGCAGGCGCGGCATTCGGGCAACTGGTGGTGGGCGGGGAACTGGCCGCCGCCCTGGGCGGTCTGACCGGACTGCTGCTGGCGGGGCTCTGGCTCAAGGGCCGACGCCCGCGCAACGAAATCGATCCGGTAATCCTGCGGCGCGGTACGACTGCCTGTGCCAACGGTCACTGACTTTCAATCGACTGTTTGACTTGATGAGGTTTGTCATGAACAAGTGGTTAACCCTGTTTGGTTTGACCCTGGGCTTTATGGCGGAAGTCGCCCTGGCCCAGCTCCCCGATTTCACGGACATGGTGGAACGCCAGTCCCCTGCCGTGGTGAACATCGCCACCGTCCAGGACAGCCGACAGGTTCGGCGCGGCCAGCGCATGCCGGAGGCGGGTGAGATGTTTGATTTCTTCCGCCGCATGCTGCCCCCGGAAATGGACCCCCGGGACCCCCACCGGGGACCCATGCAGATGCCGCCCCGCCATGGCCAGGGCTCCGGTTTCATCATTTCCGCAGACGGCTACATCCTCACCAATACCCATGTCGTGGACGACGTGGACGAGGTGGTGGTGAAGCTCCATGACAAGCGGGAGTTTCGGGCAAAAGTCGTGGGCAAGGATGATCGTACCGACGTGGCTCTCATCAAGATCAACGCCGACAAGCTGCCCACGGTGACCATAGGCACCCCCGGCAAACTGCGGGTGGGCGAATGGGTACTGGCCATCGGCGCCCCCTTCGGCTTCGAGAACTCCGTCACCGCCGGCATCGTCTCCGCCAAGGGCCGCAGCCTGCCCCAGGAGAACTACGTGCCCTTCATTCAGACCGACGTGGCGGTGAACCCGGGCAACTCCGGCGGGCCCCTGTTCAACATGAACGGCGAGGTGGTGGGCATGAACTCCCAGATCATCTCCCGCTCCGGCGGCTACATGGGCCTGTCCTTCGCCATCCCCATCGACGTGGCCATGGACATCGCCCAGCAACTCAAGACCGACGGCAAGGTGGACCGGGGCCGGTTGGGGGTCATGATCCAGGAAGTCACCGCCGACCTGGCCGACTCCTTCGGCCTTAAGAAACCCGAGGGCGCCCTGGTGGCCGAGGTGGAATCCGGCAGCCCCGCCGACAAGGCCGGCATCCAGGTGTCCGACATCATCCTCGCCTTCAATGGCCGTGCCATCAGGGAATCCATCGACCTGCCCCGCATGGTGGGCGCCACCAAGCCCGGCACCAGGACCAAATTGAGCGTCTGGCGCAAGGGCAGCACCCGGGAGTTGGACGTGACGGTGGGCGCCATGCCCGAGGCGGAGAAGACCGCCCAGGCACCCGCTGCCAAGAAGAGCAACCGGGCTGGCCTGGTGGTTGCCGCCCTGGGCGCTGAACAGAAGAAGGCCCTGGACATCAACAGCGGCGTGCTGGTGGAAGATGCCACCGGCCCGGCCGCACGGGCGGGTATCGAGGCCGGCGACGTGATCCTGGCGGTGAACAACCAGGAAGTGAACTCCGCCGACGACCTGAACCGCCTGCTGGAGGGACGCCAACGGGTGGCCCTGCTGGTGAAGCGGGGCGAGGGCGCCCATTACGTCTCCCTGCGGCTGGACAAATAAGTCTTTGAAAATTTGCGGGAAACCGGGGCCGTCGCCGCTAAGGTACCGGTGTTTCGGGTAAAATCCCGCCCGTTCCCGTCAATGAGGCACGTTCCGCGTGCCTCTCTTTGTTTTTCATGCGCAACATCCGCAACTTTTCCATCATCGCCCACATCGACCACGGCAAGTCCACCCTGGCGGATCGCCTGATCCATCGTTGCGGTGGCCTGGCGGACCGGGAGATGGACGCCCAGGTCCTGGATTCCATGGACCTGGAGCGGGAGCGGGGCATCACCATCAAGGCCCAGACCGCAGCCCTGCTGTACAAGGCAAAGGACGGCCAGGAATACCAGCTCAACCTCATCGATACCCCCGGCCACGTGGACTTCTCCTACGAGGTGTCCCGCTCCCTGTCCGCCTGCGAGGGCGCCCTGCTGGTGGTGGACGCCTCCCAGGGGGTGGAGGCCCAGACCGTGGCCAACTGCTACACCGCCATCGACCTGGGTGTGGAGGTGTTCCCGGTACTGAACAAGATCGACCTGCCCTCGGCGGAACCGGAGCGGGTCATCGAGGAGATCGAGGAGATCGTCGGCATCCCCGCCGAGGACGCGGTGCGCTGTTCCGCCAAGACGGGCCTGGGCATCGACGACGTGCTGGAGGCCATCGTCAGGCACGTGCCGCCCCCCGCCGGCGACGAGGACGCGCCCCTGAAGGCCCTGGTGATCGACTCCTGGTTCGACAACTACGTGGGCGTGGTGATGCTGGTGCGGGTGGTGGACGGCGTGCTGAAGCAGAAGGACAAGATCCGACTGATGGCCGCCAATGTGGATTACCTGGTGGAAAACGTGGGCGTGTTCACGCCCAAGTCCCTGGCGCGCCCGGAACTGCGTGCCGGCCAGGTGGGCTTCGTCATCGCCGGCATCAAGGACCTGAAGCACGCCAAGGTGGGGGACACCCTGACCCTGGCCAGTCGTCCCGCCACCGAGCCCCTGCCCGGCTTCAAGGAGATCCAGCCCCAGGTGTTCGCCGGCCTGTATCCGGTGGAATCCCACGAATACGACTCCCTGCGGGACGCCTTGACCAAGCTGCAATTGAACGACTCGGCCCTGCGCTTCGAGCCGGAGACCTCCCAGGCCCTGGGTTTCGGCTTCCGCTGCGGTTTCCTGGGCCTCCTGCACATGGACATCGTGCAGGAGCGCCTGGAACGGGAGTTCGACCAGAACCTCATCACCACCGCCCCCTCCGTGGAATACCAGGTGGTGATGAAGGACGGCACCATGATCGACGTGGAGAACCCCTCCCGCCTGCCGGATCTCTCCAAGATCGAGGAGATCCGGGAACCCATCATCACCGCCACCATCCTGGTGCCCGAGGCCTACCTGGGCAACGTCATGACCCTGTGCAACCAGAAGCGGGGCGCCCAGGTGGACATGAAGTACATGGGCCGCCAGGTCATGCTGAAGTACGACCTGCCCCTCAACGAGGTGGTGCTGGACTTCTTCGACCGGCTGAAATCCACCTCCCGGGGCTACGCCTCCCTGGACTATGAGTTCAAGGAATTCCGCGCCGACGACCTCATCAAGCTGGACGTGCTGGTGAACGGCGAAAAGGTGGATGCCCTGGCCCTCATCGTGCACCGCTCCACCTCCCAGTACCGGGGCCGGGAACTGGTGTCCAAGATGCGGGAACTGATCCCCCGGCAGATGTTCGACGTGGCCGTGCAGGCGGCCATTGGCTCCCACATCATCGCCCGGGAAACGGTGAAGGCCCTGCGCAAGAACGTCCTCGCCAAATGCTACGGCGGTGACATCACCCGCAAGAAGAAGCTGCTGGAGAAACAGAAGGAAGGCAAGAAGCGCATGAAGCAGGTGGGCAACGTGGAAATCCCCCAGGAGGCCTTCCTGGCCATCCTGCAAGTTGGAGAGAAATAAGTGAATTTCGCACTGATCCTGTTCCTGGCCCTGGTGGTCACCGGCGGCATCTGGCTCATCGACCACCTGTTCCTGGCCCGGCACCGGGCGGCGGACGGCAAGCTGCCCATCCTGGTGGACTATTCCAAGAGCTTCTTCCCAGTGATCCTGGTGGTGTTCTTGCTGCGTTCCTTCCTGGTGGAGCCCTTCAAGATTCCTTCCGGCTCCATGCTGCCCACCCTGCTGGTGGGGGACTTCATCCTGGTGAACAAGTACGAGTACGGCATCCGCCTGCCGGTGATCAACAGGAAGGTCATCGAACTGGGCCAGCCCGCCCGGGGCGACGTCATGGTGTTCCGCTTCCCCGCCGACCCCTCCCTGGATTACATCAAGCGGGTGGTGGGCGTGCCCGGAGACGAGGTGGAGTACCGGGAGAAACGACTGACCATCAACGGCAAGCCCACGGACATGGTGCGGGAGGGCCAGTTCGAGTACACGGGCCAGGGCCTCAACTACATTCGCGGCGACACTTGGCGGGAGCGCCTGGGGGAACACAACCATATCGCCATGACCCTGCCTGGGGAGCCCCCCGTGCGCGTGTACGAGGTAGCGGGCAATTTCCCCTACCGGGATCATTGCAGCTACAGTGAATCCGGGTTCAAATGCACCGTGCCCCAAGGCCACTATTTCATGCTGGGAGACAACCGGGATGCCTCCAATGATTCCCGCTACTGGGGTTTCGTGCCTGACGGGAACATCGTGGGGCGTGCGTTCTTCATCTGGTGGAATTTCGATGATTTCCTGAACATGGTGAGCACCCTTTCCAAGCCGGCCCGGATCGGCACCATCATCGACTGAACTGCATAGGAGGCCCCATGCGCAAACAACTCGGCATGTCCCTGGGCGGCTTGATCTTCCTGCTGCTGCTGCTCGTTTTCGTGGTCTACACCGCGGCGCGCGTCGTCCCGGCCTACATGGACTACTGGAGCCTCAAGCACGTACTGGAGAACGTGCTCAGACCCCTGACAGACGAACGTGTAACGCCAGTATCCATTCGCAACCGCTTCGAAAGGGAACTGAGCCTCAACAACATCAAGACGGTGTCGGTGGCGGACCTGGAGATCGAGCCCATGGAAAACGGTTTCCACCTGGTGGCCGAATACAGCGTGAAAGAGCCCTTCTGGCGCGAAATCCACCTGTGTATGGATTTCAAGGCGGAAGCGCAAAGCAAGTAGTTCAATGCCAGCCAGCACGGCCAAACTGGAGCAACAGCTCGGCCACACCTGGACCCGGCGGGACCTCCTCCTCCAGGCCCTGACCCACCGTAGCTATGGCGCCAGCAACAACGAGCGCCTGGAGTTCCTGGGGGACGGGGTGTTGAACTGCGTGGTGGGCCTGATGCTGTACCAGCAGTTCCCCGACCTGCCGGAGGGACGCCTGTCCCGCCTGCGGGCCAACCTCGTGAACCAGGACTCCCTCCACACCATCGCCCTGGAACTGGGCCTGGGCCAGCACCTCCATCTGGGCGAAGGTGAGATGCGCAGCGGCGGCGCCCAACGCCCCTCCATCCTGGCCGACGCCCTGGAATCCCTGCTGGGGGCCGCCCTGCTGGACGCGGGCTTCGATACGGCCCAGGCGTTGGTGGAACGCCTGTTCGGTTCCCGGTTGGCGGCCATCAACCCCGCCGTCCAGGGCAAGGATGCCAAGACCCGGCTGCAGGAGTGGCTCCAGCCCCGGCGCCATGGCCTGCCCACCTACGACCTGAAGGACACCTCGGGCCAGGCCCATGCCCAGACCTTCCACGTGGAATGCCGCATCGACGCCCTGGGGGTGGTGACCCAGGGCCAGGGAGGCAACCGCAAGGCGGCGGAGCAGCAGGCGGCCGCCGCGGCCCTGGCCATCCTGGAGAAATCGTGACCCCACCCAACAGTCCGGCGCACGCAAGCCCCTTTCGTACCGGGGTCATCGCCGTGGTGGGTCGCCCCAACGTGGGCAAGTCCACCCTGGTCAACGCTCTGGTGGGGGCCAAGGTCAGCATCGTCTCCAGCAAGCCCCAGACCACGCGCCACCGCATCCTGGGCGTGCGCACCGAGGAGGATGCCCAGTACATCTTCGCCGACACCCCCGGCTTCCAGACCCGCTACAAGAGCGCCTTGAACCAGGCCATGAACCGCTCCGTCACCCAGGCCCTGGCGGAGGTAGACCTGGTGCTCTGGCTGGTGGAGGCCATGAAGTTCACCCCCGCCGACGAGCGCATCCTGCCCCTGCTGCCCCGGGACAAGCCCGTGGTGCTGGTGGTGAACAAGGTGGACGCCGTGGCCGACAAGACGGACCTGCTGCCCTTCCTGCAAAAGATGTCCAAACAGTTCGCCTTCGCCGAGATCGTGCCGCTGAGCGCTGAGCAGTCCAGGGACGCGGTCCGCCTACCCGCCATCCTCAAGCCCTATCTGCCCGACGGCGAGCCCTGGTTCGCCGAGGACGACATCACCGACCGTTCCTCCCGCTTCCTGGCGGCGGAAATCGTGCGGGAGAAGGTGTTCCGCCTCACCGGCGACGAGATTCCCTATGCCGTGGCAGTGACCATAGAACAGTTTGAGGAGACCCCCACTCTCTTCCGCATCGGTGCCGTGGTGTGGGTGGACCGGGAGGCCCACCGCCCCATCCTCCTGGGCCAGAAGGGGGAACACATCAAGCGTATCGCCTCCGAGGCGCGCCAGGACATGGAAAAGCTCTTCGACCGCAAGGTATTCCTGGAACTCTGGGTGAAGATTAAGGGGGGCTGGGCCGACGATGCACGCCTGATCAAGCAGTTCGGTTATGAGTGAGCGGGTCGACGGCGAGGCGGCCTTCATTCTCCACACCCGCCCCTGGCGCGAGACCAGCCTCATCGTGGACGTGCTGTCCCGGCACCATGGCCGCCTGGGTCTGGTGGCCCGGGGGGCGCGGCGGCAAAGTTCTTCCCTGAAGGCCCGCCTGGTGTCCTTCCAGCCCCTGCACCTGTCCTGGTTCGGCAAGGGGTCCCTCCGGACCCTCCACGGCGCCGAGTGGCAGGGGGGCGGCCTGAACCTGCGGGGCCACGGCCTCATGTGCGGTTTCTACCTGAACGAACTGCTGCTGCGACTGCTGCCCGAGGGGGACCCCCACGAAACCCTGTACGACCACTATGCGGCCACCCTGGAAGCGCTGAACGGGCAAGGGGACGTGGAACCCATCCTGCGCCGCTTCGAACTGGACCTGCTGTCGGAACTGGGTTATGCCCAGCCCCTGGGCCATGCTGCGGATGGTGGCGACCTCCAGGCTTCCGCCCGCTACGGCTACGAATACGGTGTGGGCGTGGTGGCTCCCAGTCCCGGCGCCGCCACTTACGCGGGGCGTACCTTGCTGGACCTGGCCCTGGGCGACCTGAGCCGTCCCAGCACCCTGGCGGAAGGTAAACTCCTCATGCGCGGGCTCCTGGCCCATTACCTGGGCGAGCAACCCCTCGCCACCCGGCAACTCCTCATCGACCTGCAAAAACTATGACCATCGCCTTTGAACCAATCCGTCTCGGCGTCAACATCGACCATGTGGCCACCCTGCGCCAGGCTCGGGGCACCCGTTACCCCAGCCCTATCCAGGCCGCCCTGCTGGCGGAGACCGCCGGGGCGGATTCCATCACCTTGCACCTGCGGGAGGACCGACGCCATATCCAGGACGCGGACGTACACATCCTGCGGGACCTGCTGGCCACCAAGATGAACCTGGAAATGGCCGTCACCGACGAGATGCTGGAAATCGCCCGCCAGGTGATGCCCCAGGATGCCTGCCTGGTGCCCGAACGGCGCCAGGAACTCACCACCGAGGGAGGCCTGGACGTGGCGGGCCAGTTCGAGAAGGTGAGCCAGGCCTGTCGGATACTGGGAGACGCCGGCATCCGCGTATCCCTGTTCATCGACGCCGCGGTCCACCAGCTGGAAGCCGCCAAGGCTGCCGGCGCACCGGTGGTGGAGATTCACACCGGCGCCTACGCCGAGGCGGAGGGAGAAGCGGCGGGGCGGGAATACCTGCGCATCCGCGCCGCCGTGGAGAAGGGGCTGGAACTGGGCCTGGCGGTAAATGCCGGCCACGGCCTGTCCTACCACAACGTCCAGGCCATCGCCGCCATCCCCGGGGTGGAGGAACTCAACATCGGTCACGCCATCGTCGCCCAGGCCATTTTCAGTGGCTGGGAGGCGTCGGTGCGGGAAATGAAGCGCCTGATGGTGGAGGCGCGGTGAAGGGTGAAGGGGAGTTGAGCCACCCCATCCCTTCTCTTAAAGCATCGCCTGCCAGAGGGTGAAGCACACGTAACCCTCCCGGTTGCTGGAAAGCTCCAGGCTGTAGCCCTGGTCCTGGGCCTGCTTTGCCGCCTGGTAAAGGCCTATGCCCAGGCCGTCGTAGGTGGATACCGGGGCCTGGAACAGCTTGCTCGCCACCTCCTCGTTGGCGGCGTGGCCCGTGTCGCACACTGTCAACGACGGCAGGGTGCGGGTCACCAGGGCGATGCGGATGCGGATGTCCGGCTCCCCCATCCGTTTGCGCAGGGCATTCTGGATAAGGTTGTCGGCCACGCTCTCGAACAGTTCCTGGGGCAACCACAGGGCGGAATCCGCGTCGTCGATGTCGAACACCAGGCGCTCCTGGGCATAGCGGTTCTTCAGGTTGCGCCACCATTCCCGGGCCAGTATCTGGTTCTTGTCCACTGCCTGGGCCGGCGCCTTGAGCTTGTCCAGGGTGATTTCCAGGCGCTTGGCCACCTGGGGCAGCTGGCGCTGCATAAGGGTCTGGAGGGAGGCCGCCTGGTCCGGCTGGCTGTATTCCGCCGCGGAACACAGGGTCTTCAGGGACTGGAGCAGGTTCTTGACGTCGTGGGTCAAGCGGGAACCGGTCTCATACACCGCCTGGGTGTAGGCATTGGCCTGCATCTCCTGCTCCCGGCGCTTGGCCGCGTAGAAATAGCCGATGATCTCCGTAAGCAGGCGCAGGTGCAGTGAAAAGGCAGGGTTCACGGGGCTGTCGGTGTAGAAGGTCACCTCCACGCCCTGGTGGGCGAAGGCCACGGCGTGGGGGCTGGGGTCCCCCAGTTCATCCCGGGAGCGGGGACTTTTCCAGGTCACCCCCGTGGACCAGGGCAGATAGGTGAAGCCCAGCATGGCCGCCCGCAGGAAACGCTCCGGGTCGGACACCCTTTCCGCGGCGTCGGAAAGATCACTGAGCCATTCCTCCAGGGGCAGGCCCAGGGCCAGCACGTATCGGGAAAACAGGTTGCGCAGGCCAGAATCCTCCCCCCGTGGCTGCCACAGCCAGGCGATGATCAACAGGGAGATGGCCAGGGTGCTTAGGCTGATGAGGACCCCCTGGCCATAGTCGGTGTCGGTGAGGCGCATGGCGGCATAGCTGCCCAGGGCCAGCACGCCGATGAAAAGTTCGAACAGCAGGGTGTAGAGCAGGTCCACCACGCCCACGTGGCGGCGAATCTCCGGCGAAGGAAACATGGCCATGAGCAGAGGCAGGATCAGCAGGCTGTCGCGCCATAGCTGCATGTGCATGGTACCGCGCATGGGCAGCATGAAGCCCTGAGGCAGCAGCCAAAGGAAAAGCAGCAACAGCAGGTACAGCACACCCAGCCAGATGCCTGCGCGCTCCTGGGGGGAGCGCAGGCCCACCGCCACCCCTGCCAGAAGGCCAGCCAGCAATACTGTCCAGAGAGCGGCGGCCCAGAGGGAATTCAGGGCCGCCAGTGCCACGCCCACGGCCAGCACCCCCACGGCCCGGACCTTGGGCAGGCGGTGAAAGCCGCTGAAAAAGGGCTGCCATAGCAAGAAGGCGCCGTAATGGGCCAGGATCAGGGCAGGCCCCCAGGGTTCCCGGTAGCCCCATACAAAGGCGGCATGCAATAGCACCAGCATCAGCGCCAGAATGCGGTTGCCTTGGCGCTGCAGAAGGGTAGGCGTGAATAGCTGCAATAGCTTCATGTCACCGTCTTATCGGCAGGCCCGGGGTGGACTTGAGTTTCCCCGGGGGCCCGGCAGGCCGTGGGGAGATTGACGGATGTGTCGAGGCTTCGCCACATGGCCTACGACGAGCCAAGCCAAGGGATTGATTCGCCATGCAAGTCCCGTGGCGCGATTTTTGCTGTCATCTCAGGCATGAAGCGCGCGCACGGATACACCCTCATCGAACTGGCCATCGTTCTCATGGTGCTGGCACTCCTGATGGGGGGCCTGCTCAAATGGCAGGCATCGGAGGAAGCACTCTCGCCGGCCCCGGCCAGCGTACCCAAGTAGCCGAGCGGCATTCATCCCTCGCTCAGCTTGATCTCGGCCGCCGCCAGGGCCTCCGGTTCGCCCCGCAGCACCAGCACGTCCCCCACCCGCAGGACCACATCCCCGTCCGCGTTCAGACCGGGCTCGCCATATCGGCGCAGGTTCACCAGGTCGGCTCCCAGCGTATCCAGTTCCAGTTCCGCCACCCGGCGGTCCACGGCCCAGAACCGGTCCCGGACCATGATGGAGGCCAGGCGCTCTCCCCCCGCCTCGTCGTCCTCGTCCGTCAGGCCGCGGAAGTAGCCCCGCAGGGCACCATACCGGGCCTCCCGGGTCTGGCGGATGCGTTTCAGAACCCGGGCCAGGGGCAACCCCGCCATGAGCAGGGTCTGGGAAGCCAGCATGAGGGCCCCCTCCATCACCTCGGGCACCACTTCCGCCGCCCCCTTCTGCCGCAACAGGTCCAGGTCCGTGTCGTCCACCGTGCGCACGATCACCGGCGCATCCGGCTTCAGGCGATGGGCCGCGGCGATTATCTGCAGGGCCGAAGGCGTGTGGGAAAAGCTCACCACCACGGCCCGTGCCCGATGCACGCCGGCGGCCATCAACACCTCCGCCCGGGTGGCGTCGCCGAACACCACCGCCTCTCCCGCCTGGGCGGCGGCGTGAACCCGGCGGGGGTCATCGTCCAGGGCGATGAAGGGAACATTCTCCAGGGCCAGCAGGCGGGCCAGGCTCTGGCCGCTGCGGCCGTAGCCGCACAGGATGACGTGCTTCTGGATGCCGAAGGCCCGGGCAGCAATCTCGTGCACGCCCCGGGCCTGCTCCATCCAGGCGCCCCCCTCCAGGCGCCGGGCAAGGCGCATGCCGACCAGGTACAGACCCGGCGCCGCCAACATGGAAAGCACCATGGCCGCCAGGATGATCTGGTGGGACTCCCGGTCCACCAGCAGATTGCCCGCCGCCAGGCTCAGCAGCACGAAGCCGAACTCACCCGCCTGGGCCAGGGACAGTCCCACCCGGGCCACCACGGGCCAGGACTGGGTAAACAGGCCCGCCAGCAGGGCGATCACCACGCCCTTGCCCAGGATCAGCAGCAGCAGCACGCCCAGCACTCGGTGCCAGTGGCTGGCCACAACGTTCAGGTCCAGCATGAGCCCCACCGAGACGAAGAACAGCCCCATGAGCACGTCGCGGAAGGGGCGGATGTCCGACTCCACCTGGTAGCGGTATTCCGTCTCTGCGATGAGCACCCCGGCCAGGAAAGCTCCCAGGGCCAGGGAGAGTCCGGCCCGGTCTGTGATGTAGGCCAGGCCCAGGGTCACCAGGAGCACGTTGAGCATGAACAGTTCGCTGGACTTGGCCTGGGCCACCCACTGGAACCAGGGCCGCATGAGGCGCTGCCCCAGGGCCAGGATCAGCGCCAGGGCCAGGACGGCCTTCAGGGTGGCCAGCAGCATGGCCTCTCCCATGCCGCTGCTCTGGGCCAGGGCCGGCACGAAGATGATGAGGGGAGCCACGGCCAGGTCCTGGAACAGCAGGACCCCCAGGATGAGACGGCCATGCTCGCTGCCCAGTTCATCCCGTTCCGAAAGCAGCTTGCTCACCACGGCGGTGGATGACATGGCCAGCCCCCCCCCCAGGGCCAGGCCCGCCTCCCAGGACAGGCCCGCCAGCAGGCCCAGCACCATGACGATGAACATGGTGATGCTCACCTGGAGTCCCCCCAGGCCAAAAACGGCCTGGCGCATGGTCTTGAGGCGGGAGAGAGAGAATTCCAGGCCGATGGAGAACATCAGGAACACCACGCCGAACTCCGCCAGGCGGGCGGCGGGGGACTCGTGCTCCATCTGGGGCAGAAAGGGCCCCAGGCCGATGCCGATGAGCACGTAGCCCAGCAGGGCAGGCAGGCCCGCGGCCTTGAGCCCGGCCACAGCAAAGACGCCGGCCGCCAGCAGAATCAGAGTCAGTTCCAGTGTGGTGGGCATTGGAGTTGGAGGATAGTGGATGGGCTATGGGATGAACACGGCGCGATGGGCGCCTTCTCATTCCCCATCCCTCATTCCCCATGCCTCCGGATATATACTCTCGGCCCATTATGACACCGACTCCCCCTTCCCCCGAGGACATCCTCGCCATTGCCCGCCGCACCCTGGAGATCGAGGCCGCGGCCGTGCTGAAGCTGGGCGAGCACATCGACGGCGACTTCCTGCGTGCCGTGGAAACACTGCTGGCTTGCCAGGGGCGCGTGGTGGTTTCCGGCATGGGCAAGTCCGGCCACATCGGCGGCAAGATTGCCGCCTCCCTCGCCAGCACCGGCACTCCCGCCTTTTTCATGCATCCCGCCGAAGCCAGCCATGGCGACCTGGGCATGATCACTGGCGAGGACGTGGTCATCGCCCTGTCCAACTCGGGCGAGAGCCCCGAGATCGCCGGCATCGTGCCCCTCATCAAGCGACGGGGCGCACGGCTCATCGCCATGACGGGCAACCCGAGCTCCACCCTGGCGCGGGAATCGGACATCCACCTGAACGCCCACGTGGCACAGGAGGCCTGCCCCCACAACCTGGCGCCCACGGCCAGCACCACCGCCGCCCTGGCCCTGGGGGATGCCCTGGTGGTAGCCACCCTCTACGCCCGGGGATTCACTGTGGAAGACTTCGCCCGCACCCATCCAGGTGGCGCCCTGGGTCGCCGCCTGCTGGTGCATGTCCGGGACCTCATGCATGCCGGCGAGAACCTGCCCGTTGTGAACGCCTCCGCCAGCCTCAAGGACGCACTGCTGGAAATGACCCGCAAAGGCCTGGGCATGACTGCCGTGGTAAACGGGGAGAACCGCCTGGAAGGCATCTTCACCGACGGCGACCTGCGCCGCCTGCTGGATCGAGACGTGGACGTTCGCGGCACCATGATCGCCGATGTCATGAAGCGGAGCCCCCTCACCATCTCCCAGGACGTGCTGGCGGTGGAAGCGGTCCATGTCATGGAACAAACCAAGGTCAACGGCCTGCTGGTGGTGGACGGTTCGGGCCTGCTCACCGGGGCTCTGAACATGCACGACTTGTTGCGCGCGGGGGTAGTCTGAGATGAACATGAGCGAACACAACGATTCTTCCGTCGACGAGCGCGCCCGGGCCGTGCGCATGATCGTGTTCGACATCGACGGCGTGCTCACCGACGGCAGCCTTTTCTACGGCGATGACGGCCAGGAATACAAGGCATTCAATTCCCGGGACGGCCACGGCATCAAGATGCTTCAGGCCAGCGGAGTGGAAGCGGGCATCATCACCGGCCGCACCTCCCAGGTTGTCCTGCACCGGGCCCGCAACCTGGGAATCAGCCGGATATTCCAGGGCGCCCATGACAAGCTGGACGCCTTCGAAAACCTGCTTCTGGAGATGGGCCTGGCCGCGGAACAGATCGCCTACATGGGGGACGACATCGTCGACCTGCCGGTGCTGCGCCGCTGCGGACTGGCCATCACCGTGCCGGACGCCCCGGACGAGGTCAAGGCGCGCTGCCACCTGGTGACCCGGGCGGGGGCCGGCCGAGGCGCAGCCCGGGAAGTCAGCGAACTGATCATGCGCGCCCAGGGCACCTGGGCGTCTCAACTGGCTCTTTACGACCGCTGATTCATGACTGGCGGACACCAGGTCCATTGGCTGCCCCTCGGCCTGGCCACCCTGTTGGCCCTGCTGGGCATGTGGCTGAATCAGCTGACCCACCGCCCGGTGGTGGAGGACAACGGCGGCTTTTCCCACGAACCGGATACCATCGTGAAAAATTTCAGCGCCCTGGCTTTCAGCGTGGAAGGCAAACCCCTGCACCGCCTCAGCGCTGAACGCCTGATCCACTACATGGACGATGACACCACCGTGCTGGAGTCCCCCCGTTTCAGTGTCCTGGAGAGCGACAGAACCCGTTCCGACGTCACCGCGGACCGGGGGCAGGTTTCCGGCAATGGCCAGCATGTCCATTTCCTGGGCCATGTAAAGCTCACCCGCCTGGACCCCGCAGCCGACGCCCCCACCATCCTGACGACGGAATATCTCTGGATCACCCCGGATGCCCGCATCATGCAAACCCACAAACCCGTCACCCTGACCCAGGGGCGCACGGTCATCACCGCCGGCAACCTGCTGGTGAACGATAAAGCGAAGCAAATCTCCCTTGCCGGAGGGGTACATGGAAGCCATCAGAAAAACCGTTGAAATCCTGCTGCTTGGACTGAGCGTCATGACCTTCAGTCAAGCCGCGCACGCGGAAAAGGCGGACCGCGGAAAGCCCATCAACGTGGAGGCGGACGGCGTTCGCATGGACGACGTGAAGAAGGTGGCCAGTTACGAGGGCCACGTGGTGATGACCCAGGGCACCCTCATGATCACCGCCGACCGCATCGAGGTTCGCCAGGACGAAAATGGCGTGGTGTCGGGCCTGGCCACGGGCAAGCCCGTGTACTTCCGCCAGAAGATGGAGGCCAGCAACGAGTTCGCCGAGGGCTGGGCGGACCGCATCGAGTACGACGGCAAGGGTGACAATATCAAGCTCATGGGCCAGGCGCGTCTCAAGCGGGGCATAGACGAACTTCGCGGCGAACTGATCACCTATGACAGCGCCAGCGAGTTCTTCCAGGCCAAGGGTGGAAGCAGCGGCGCCTCGGGCCGGGTGCGGGCTGTCATCCGACCCCGCGCAAGCGGCACCGCCACCACTGCTCCCGCCAAGCCGTGAGTTACCTCATCGCGGAAAGTTTGGCCAAGCGCTACAAGGCGCGCAAGGTGGTCACGGACGCTTCCTTCCGCGTGGAGAGCGGCGAGGTGGTGGGCCTGCTGGGTCCCAACGGCGCCGGCAAGACCACCTGCTTCTACATGGTGGTGGGCCTGATCCTTGCCGACGCCGGCCGCATCCTGCTGGAGGACGAGGGCCGCCAGACCGTGCTCACGGGGCTGCCGGTATACAAGCGCTCCCGCCTGGGCCTTTCCTACCTGCCCCAGGAGCCGTCCATCTTCCGGCGTCTCACCGTGGCCGACAACATCGCCGCCATGCTGGAACTGAAGGGCTTCCGTGGCGACGAACTCAAGCACCGCCTGGACGACCTGCTGGAAGATCTGCACATCACCCACCTCCGGGATGCCCCCGCCACGGCCCTGTCAGGAGGCGAGCGCCGCCGTGCGGAGATCGCCCGGGCCCTGGCCACCTCCCCCCGCTTCGTGCTGCTGGACGAGCCTTTCGCCGGCATCGACCCCATTTCGGTCATCGACATCCAGAAGATCGTCGGTTTTCTCACCGAGCGTGGCATCGGCGTGCTCATCACCGACCATAATGTGCGGGAGACTCTGGGCATCTGCCACAGGGCGTACATCCTCAACGAAGGCCAGGTCTTGGCCGCGGGGACACCCGATGAGATCATTTACAATGAAAGCGTTCGCAAGGTCTACTTGGGAGAGCACTTCAAGCTCTAGGGATATACAGTTCGCTTCACCATGAAGCAAAGCCTACAACTCAAGCTGCACCAGCAGCTCACCCTCACGCCCCAACTGCAGCAGTCCATACGTCTGTTGCAGCTGTCCACCTTGGAACTGAGCCAGGAGATATCCCAGATGCTCCAGGAGAATCCCATGCTGGAGCGCATGGACGGTGCGGACCGTTTCGAGAACGAACACGCACCGGGCGAGGCAGGCGAGGAGGCCGCCAGGACGGAACGGGACGAGGTCTATGAGGAGATGGCCTGGGGCGACCGGTCCGTGGCCCCTTCCCATGGCGGCAGCAACGACGATGACGAGGACCACGATTTCCAGCAGGCCGACAGCCATCATGACAGCCTGCAGCAGCACCTCCACAACCAGTTGAGCCTCACGCCCCTGGGGCAGCGGGACCGGCAACTGGTGAGCCTGCTCATCGAGGCCCTGGACGACGACGGCTACCTCACCAGCAGCCTGGAGGAGCTGTCCGAGCTGCTGGGCGAGCACCCCTCCGAGGAACTGGAGGTCGACCCTCTGGAGCTCACCGCCGCCCTGAAGCTGCTGCAAAGCTTCGAGCCGGCTGGCGTGGGGGCCCGGGACCTGGGCGAATGCCTGTGGCTCCAGCTCAACGCCATGAACCCGGCCAGCCCCAACCTGGGCCTGGCCAAGACCCTGGTGAAGGAGCATCTGGCCCTGCTGGCGGAGCGGGAGTACGGCAAGATCAAGAAACTTCTGGGCCTCACGGACCACCAGTTCATCCAGTTGCGCCAGCTCATCACCTCACTGAACCCGCGCCCTGGCGCCTCCTTCACCCCCCTGGACGCCCGTTATGTGGTTCCGGACGTATTCGTGAAGAAGGTCAAGGGCCTGTGGATCACCAGCCTCAACCCGGACGCGGTGCCCAAGCTGCGCATCAACGAGATGTATGCCGGCATCCTGAGGGCCAACCGGGAAGGCGGCGGCGGTCTGTCCGCCCAGTTGCAGGAAGCCCGCTGGCTCATCAAGAACGTGCAGCAGCGCTTCGAGACCATCCTGAAAGTCTCCCAGGCCATCGTCGACCGCCAGCGCATGTTCTTCGAGCACGGCGAGGTGGCCATGCGGCCCCTGACCCTGAAGGAGATCGCCGAAACCGTGGACCTGCACGAGTCCACCATATCCCGGGTCACCACCCAGAAGTACATGATGACCCCCAGGGGCCTGTTCGAATTCAAGTATTTCTTCGGCAGCTCCCTGGCCACCGAGGAAGGCGGCGCCACTTCCAGCACCGCCATCAAGGCCCTCATCAAGCAATTCATCGAGGCGGAAAACCAGACCAAGCCCCTGTCGGACAACACCATCGCGGAACACCTGGGCAAACAGGGCTTCGTGGTGGCCCGCCGCACCGTCGCGAAGTATCGCGAAATGATGAACATCCCCCCTGCAAACCAGCGCAAGTCATACTAGGGCGCGCAAAACAAGGAGTACCTATGAACCTCACCATCACCGGCCATCACCTGGACGTGACCCCCGCCATCCGCGGCTACGTGGAGGAAAAGATGGGCCGCATCACCCGCCATTTCGACCAGGTCATCGACGTGTCCGTGATCCTGGCCGTGGAAAAGCTCAAGCACAAGGCGGAAGTGAACCTGCACTTGCGTGGCAAGGACATCTACGTGGAATCCATCGACGACGACATGTACGCCGCCATCGATGCCCTGGCGGACAAGCTGGATCGCCAGGTGCTCAAGCACAAGGAAAAGAGCGGCGACGTGCACCGGGAATCCGGTGGCCTGAAGCGGCAAAACGCCGCCATGGAGTAAGCCTCCGCATCCCCATCTTCCTGGCCGTACCGCCACAAGCGGCACGGCCGGCGACCAGTGGATCGAAACATGAACCTCATCACACCCCTGCTCAAACCCGACAACGTCCTGGCGGACCTGGACGTCACCAGCAAGAAGCGCCTGTTCGAGCATGCTGCCCAATTGATCCAGGCCAGTCACGGCGTGGACGCCCAGGAAGTGTTCGAAAGCCTGTTCTCCCGGGAAAAGCTGGGGTCCACCGCCCTGGGCTACGGCATCGCCATCCCCCACGGGCGTATCAAGCATCTGGGCGAAACGGCCTGTACCTTCTCGCGCTTGCGGACCCCCATCGAGTTCGACGCCCCGGACAACCAGCCCGTGGACCTGGTATTCGTGTTGCTGGCCCCCGCCGCAGCCACCGATGTGCACCTGCAGATCCTGGGAGAACTTGCGGCCATGTTCTCGGACGAGGGCTTCCGCGCCCGCTTGCGGGCGGCGCCTGACCCGGCGGCCCTCCATCGCCTCTTGACAGAGTGGACGCCCTAGCCCGGAGTCCTGCCTAGCGCGTTCCCTACCGTGTCCGCCGAACCCGTTCATCACGTCACCCCCCACCACATCTCCGTGGCGGAGCTGTTCCAGAAGGCTGGCGAGCGCTTTCGCCTCAACTGGGTGGCGGGCAGGAATGGCGGCCAGCGTCAGCTCACCTCGGACACGGTCCAGAAACCCACCCTGGCCCTCATCGGCCACCTGAATTTCGTCCATCCCAACCGGGTCCAGGTGCTGGGCTGCGCGGAAATGGACTACCTGCGCCGCCTGGGCCACGAGGCCCTGCAAATGGCGGTGGACAACCTGTTCTCCACCGAGATCGCCGCCGTGGTGGTGGCCAATGGCGAGTCCGTGCCCCAACCTCTCATCGAGGCCGCGGACCGCACCGGCACGCCCCTGTTCACCTCGCCGGAGCAGAGCCCCGCCCTGATGCGGGTCATGTCCCACATGATGACCCAGGCCCTGGCTCCCTCCACCGTGCTGCATGGCGTGTTCCTGGAGGTCTCCGGCCTGGGAGTACTGCTCACCGGCGACCCGGCCATAGGCAAGAGCGAACTGGCCCTGGAACTCATCACCCGGGGCCATCGCCTGGTGGCGGACGACGTGCTGGAGGTGTTCGCTGTTTCCCCCGACACCCTGGAGGGACGCTGCCCTTCCCTGTTGCAGGACTTCATGGAGGTCAGGGGGCTGGGGGTGCTGAACATTCGCCGCCTGTTCGGCGAAATCGCGGTGAAGCACCGCAAGAACATCAAGCTCATCATCCACCTCACCCTGGCGGAGAAATGGCACGAGGTGGACCGCCTGGACATGCGCGCCAGCGACCGCCACATCCTGGGGGTGTCTGTGCCGGAAGTGCGCATCCCCGTGGCCGTGGGCCGCAACCTGGCAGTGCTGGTGGAGGTGGCCGTGCGCAACCACATCCTCAAGCTGCGGGGCATCAACCCCTCGGCGGAATTCATCGACCGCCAGCGGGCCGCCATTGCCGAATCCACGCCGGAAAGCGACGAACCTTGAGACTGGTGCTCATCAGCGGTCTGTCCGGCTCAGGCAAGAGCGTGGCCCTCAAGGCCATGGAGGACGCGGGCTTCTACTGCATCGACAACTTGCCCGCCCCCCTGTTGCCGGAAACCATGGAACACATGCGGCTGTATGGCGTCCGGGACACGGCGGTCAGCATCGACGCCCGCAGCGGCGCCAACCTGGTGGACCTGGGCCAGGAACTGGACCGCCTGCGGGCCCGCATGGAAGTCCGCGCCCTGTTCCTCACTGCCCGGGAGGACACCCTGGTACGGCGCTTCTCCGAGACTCGCCGCCGTCACCCCCTCTCCTCCGGCGAGCGTTCCCTGGAGGAGTGCATCCGCGAGGAGCGTGACATGCTGGCCGCGCTGGCTGACCACGCCCACCTCATCGACACCAGCGACCTGTCCGCAAACACCCTGCGGGCCCAGATCAGGGGCGTGCTCAGCCTGGAAAGCGCCGCCTTCACCCTGGTATTCGAATCCTTTGGCTTCAAGCACGGCATACCCCTGGACGCAGACCTGATATTCGACGTGCGCTGCCTGCCCAATCCCCATTACGACCCGGCCCTGCGTCCCCTTACCGGCCGGGATGGTCCCGTCATCGCCTTCCTGGAAACAGCCCCCCAGGTGGGGGAGATGCTGGAGGACATCCGCGCCTACGTCTCCAAGTGGCTGCCCGCCTACATCAGCGACAACCGCAATTACTTCACCGTGGGCCTGGGCTGCACCGGCGGTCAGCACCGGTCCGTGTACTTCGCCGAGACCCTGGCGACCCACTTCCGCCAAAACATGCAGGTGCTGGTGCGCCACCGCCAGCTGGGATAAGCGCAGGGGCAAGATTCAAGATGCAAGAGTCAAGGAGCCGACCTCCGAGCCTGGACGAGCACGGGCACTGGCCGGCCTGGCTGAAAGCCGTGAAACCGGGTGACTGGCTCATCCTGGCCGCCGGCCTGGCCCTGGTGGCCGGCCTGTGGCTGAACCAGGCAGGGAGCCTGGATGGCCGGGTCGTCATTCGCCTGGACGGCCAGGTCTTCGCCGAGGCCAGCCTGCGTCTGAACCGCGTCATTCCCGTGCCCGGTCCCCTGGGGGAGTCCCGGGTGGAAATCCGCGACGGCAAGGTGCGGGTGGCCGCCGATCCCAGTCCCCGCCAGCTGTGCGTGAAGCAGGGCTGGATTCCCCCCGGCGGCGCGGCCGTTTGCCTGCCCAACCGGGTGGCCGTGGAAAACGCCGCTGCCGGGTATGACTCCCTCAACTACTGAAAAGACCAAGGCACTCACGGCCACACCCGAGGATCGCCGGGTGGCCACCCTGGCTGCCGCCGCCATAGGCCTCACCCTGGCCGAGGCCGCCATCCCCCTGCCCATCCCCGGCGTCAAGCCGGGCCTGGCCAACATCGTGACCCTGCTGGTGCTGTACCGCTACGGCTGGCCCATGGCCGCCTGGGTGGCGGGCCTGCGCATCGTCGCCGGGGCCCTGGCCATGGGCCAGTTTCTCACCCCCGCCTTCGTGCTCTCCCTCACAGGCGGCGCCATGAGCCTGTTGGCCTTGGCCTGGGCCGTACGCCTGCCACGACGCTGGTTCGGCCCCGTGGGCCTGTCGGTGCTGGCGGCTTTCGCCCACATCGGCACCCAGCTCCTGGTGGTGGACCTGTGGCTCATGCCCGGCGGCAGCCTGATGTCCCTCATGCCCCTGTTCCTCACCGCCGCCCTCATCACCGGCCTGGGCAATGGCCTGGCCACGGCACATCTGCTCAAATACAACCAGGACAACTCGGAATCGCCATGAAACGCATCACCCTCGCCCTCACCGGCGCCTCCGGCATGGCCTATGGCGTCCGCCTGCTGGAATGCCTGCTTCAGGCCGGCTGCCGCGTGGACCTGCTGGTCTCCCAGGCTGCCCGCATTGTCGCCAAACAGGAACTGGACCTCGCCTTGGCCGGCGACAATGCCGCCCTGGCGGAACTGTTCAGCAGCCGGTTTTCCGGCGGTGAGTTGAACGTCTACGGAGAAAAGGAATGGTTCGCCCCCGCCGCTTCGGGCTCCAACCCGGCGGATGCCATGGTGGTGTGCCCCTGCACCATGGGCAGCCTGGCGGCCATCGCCCATGGCCTGGCGGACAACCTGGTGGAAAGGGCCGCGGACGTGATGTTGAAGGAACGCCGGCCCCTCGTGCTGGTCCCCCGGGAAACGCCCTTCTCCCTCATCCACCTGCGCAACATGACCGCCCTGGCCGAGGCCGGGGCCACCATCCTGCCGGCCAATCCCGGGTTCTATCACCGCCCGGCCAGCGTGGCGGAGGTGGTGGATTTCGTAGTGGCTCGGGTACTGGATCAACTGGGCGTTTCCCATCGACTGGTCCAGCGTTGGGGTGACTGATGACCATGTCCCGTGATCATCCGGGCAGAAAAACCCTTATAAAACTATGCCATTGGCGCGGTGCCCATTAAGATGAGCACATGACACTGGAACGGCGCACCGAACCACGGGTGGAAGTAAGGCTCCCATTACGACTGGACAATGGAGATTTGGCCATTACCCGGGATGTCAGTCCCCAGGGCCTGTTCTTCGAGATTGAGGGAGAGCGCCTCCTGGGCGAGGAAATCGACCTGAGCGTGGGACTCAGCATTCACGGCCGTCCGGTCTGGCGGGAAAACCACTACAAGGTGGTTCGCGTCGAACGGCTGCCGGGCCGAACCGGCGTGGCGGTCCAGTTGTTGTCCTGACCTTCCGGGACTGCACGGCGTCTCCTTTTCACCCCCCGACGCCCACTAGCGCCGCTGTCCCCGGTCCCATCCCCGGGCAAACCCCGCCAGACCCATGAGGCCCCGTACAAACCCGTAGGCCAGCCAGGATGCCGCGCGGGAATACCAGGGTATGCGCCGCCAGGCCATGCGGTGGATGCGATGTCCCCCTTTGCGCATCACGTCCTCCAGGCTGGCCTGCAGCTTCATGGCAAAGCGGCGATCGTGGACCACCACGTTGGCCTCCCTGGCCAGCAGCAGGCTGAGGGGGTCGATGTTGCTGGAACCCACCGTAGCCCAGCGAGCGTCCACCACCGCCGCCTTGGCGTGGAGTTCGGTGGCGTTGTACTCGAAGATCTCCACCCCGTTCTCCAGGAAGTGCCGGTAGAGGGCACGACTGGCGGCCCGGTACAGGGGGTGGTCGGTGTAGCCCTGCATGATGAGCACCACCCGCACCCCGCGCTGGGCGGCGGCCACCAGGGCACGGCGGAATCGCAGTCCCGGCAGGAAATAGGCGTTGGCGATGAAGATTTCCAGGCGCGCGTGGCGGATGGCCCCCAGGTAGGATTTCTCGATGGCGCGTCGCCCTCCCAGGCTGTCCCGCACGACGAATTCCGCGTGTTGTTCCCCCACGGGTTCGGCGATGGGCTTCAGCCACACGTCCTCGCCCCGGCGCAGGCCCAGGCGGCTCCAGAGCACCCGGCGCCAGAGCCGGTAGGCGCTGGCGTGGATGTCCGCCACCAGGGGACCTTCCACGGCCACGGCGAAGTCCCGCCGGGGCTGGGCCAGGCGGCCCTCGTCCAGGTCATCAACAATGTTGATGCCTCCCACGAAGGCCAGTCGGGCGTCCACCAGGGCCAGCTTCCGGTGCATGCGCCGCAGGCGGTGGCGATGGCGGCGCAGGGGAAAGGACAGGCGCCCAAGTTCCGGGCGGAAGAACACCACCTCCACCCCGGCGTTGCGCATTTCGAAGCGCAACTGCTCGGGCAGATCCCGGGCGCCAAAGCCGTCCAGCAGCACCCGAACGACCACACCCCGCTGGGCCGCCCGCATAAGGGATCGGGCCACGGCCAGGCCCGTGGCGTCGGCACGGAAGATGTAGCTTTCCAGGTGCACTTCGTGCCGGGCCCCGTCGATGGCCCGCAACAGGGCGGGGAAATAGTCCGTGCCGTTTTCCAGCAGGTTCAGGCGGTTGCCCGGGCGAATCATGGCGATGCCTGCCTCAGGCAGCGGCCGGGGTGGGCTTCAACTGGGCGGTGAGGGCGGCGTGGTCAGACAGGCGGCGCCAGTTCTGGCCATGCAGCACATGGGCCTCGGTGACGTCGAAGCCCCGGGTGTAGATGCGATCCAGGCTGAACAGGGGCAGAGCGGCGGGAAAACTTCTGGCCGGGCGTCCGTGGGCGGTCTCGAACACCTCCCTCAACCCCAGTTCCGTCGCCAGGTAGGAGCCGGCCCGCTGGCGCCAGTCGTTGAAGTCTCCGGCGATGATGAGGGGGGCGCCGTCGGGCACCATGCGTCGGATGCGTTCCGACAGGTGGTGGATCTGCTTGCGCCGGCCCGACTCGTTCAAGGCCAGGTGCAGGCAGATGGCGTGCAGGGGCTGGTCCAGGCGGGGCACCTCCAGTTCGCAATGGAGCAGGCCCCGGCTCTCGAAGGGATGAGCGGAAATGTCCACGTTCTCCCAGCGCAGGATGGGGTAGCGGGACAGGATGGCGTTGCCGTGGTGGCCATGGTCGTAGACCGCGTTCTTGCCGTAGGCGGCGTCCCGCCACAGGTCCCCCGCCAGGAATTCGTGCTGGGGGTTGCTGGGCCAGGCGTTGAAACGGCCGCCGTGATGGGCGTGGTGGCCCTGGACCTCCTGCAGGAACACCACGTCGGCGTTGATGGCCGCAAGCCGTGCCCGCACGTCGTGGAGCACCAGGCGCCGGTTGAAGAACGACAGGCCCTTGTGAATATTGTAGCTGGCGATGCGCAGGCTGTTTTTCATGGGCTGGATGAACGCCGCGTCAATGGGCCTGGGGTTCCTTTTTCGACGCGGGTTCCTTCTCGCCCTCCTTGGCGGGGGTTTCCACCTTGCTCTTGTCGATGGGCTCAAGCTCGATCATCTTTTTCTTCGGCTTCTTGCTGGCAAGGGACTGGCCAGAGGTGGACACGGTGGGCTCCATGGCTTCCATGTTGTTCTTGAGCATGTACTCGTTCATGTCCTTCCAGCCCGTGAACATGGCGGGCTTGGAGGCATCCGGATTGAGCCGGAAGCAGTCCTCGATGCCCCTGCCGGCATGGCGGCAGGCACTGCCGATGGCCTTGCCCTCCGCCTCCAGCTTGGCCGGGTCGGGAATGCCCGCCCGCTCCTTGAGCTGGTCGCATCCCGCCAGCGTCAGTGCCGCTGCCAAAAAAGCCATCCGACTCATCACGCGCCTTCCCCCAGCCTGAAGTGCATTGCTATTTGAACCAGCCCCGGAGGCCGGTGTTGCTGCCCCGCATCCGGCGCTCCGCCTCCCGCCCCACGGCCTCGAAGCGCTTCTTCACCTCGTCTTCCACGAAGTATTCGGAAACCAGGGGCGGCAGGGGAGCGATGGGAATGATACGGGAACGGTAGAACAGGGTGACCGGCGCCTTGTCGCCGACGATCTGCCACTCCCCGGTCATGGCCAGCACCTTGCCGGAAACGGAGCGGAAACGGATCAACCGGTTGGGGCTTTCCTCCATGAGCAACACCACGTGGTCCGGCATGACGAAGGCGAACAGGCCGGCATCGGCGATCTGCTCCACCCTCTTGGGCGCTCCCGGGGGGGAGATAAGTCGGCTGGACACCATGTCCGGGATGAAGGTGGCCAGCTTGTTGTAGTCCGTGAGGGTGGCCCACACGGTGTCGGCGTCCGCCTGCAATACCTGGCTGGCTTCCACCCGGACACCGGACAGGCCCGTGCTGGCGGTCACCTTGGCGGAGGCGGCCTGGGTCGTGGCGGCCATGAGGGCCAGAGTCAGGCCCAGACAGAAATGGTTTATTACGTTCATCCAGGGCTTCACTTTCCAGCCCTCCTTTCGATTTCCCGCCCGAAGGCCTCCACCCAGGTAGTCACCTGCTGCTGGGCGATGGTGGGCGCCAGGGGAGGAGGAATGGGTGTCTTGCTCAAGTCCATGCGCATGCTGTAACTCAGTTTCAGGGGACGCTCCGCACCCAAGCGCCAACTGCCCCCCACATCCTTGAAGGGCCCGGAGAGGAACTGGATGTCCATGCCCTCCAGGCGGTATTCGGTCACCCGCATGACCCCTTCATAGGGCATGCGCACCTGGCCGGCCAGTACCTGGCCCCGCTGGGCGATGGTCTTGGCGCCGTTGACGGCCTCCAGCACCTGGTTGCCGGTGATGCCCGGCACGAACTCCGGGAAGCGGGCGTAATCCGTCAGCACCGCCCAGGCCGTGGCCCGGTCTGCCTTGGTCAGCATGGAGCCTTCCACCACCAGAATCATGCCCTCCTGGCGCGTGTTGAGCTGGGGCACAGTCCGGCCGCCAGCCCCCTCGGCCAAGCCCGGACCCGGCAGCCCCAAAGCAAGACATAATAGAAATACTGCTTGCGCACCTTTGTTCATCATTAAAAGTATATCCAGCCCAGCCCCATGCAGGTGCCTTCCTTGTTCCATTCCCACCGATTAGCCGACCTGGTGTTGGCAATCGTGTTGCTGTTGGGCGCCTGGTCCTACTTCACCATGCCCCGGGCCCAGTACCCGGAAGTGAACCTCAACTGGGTGGCCGTGGCGGTGGTATGGCCCGGCGCCGCGGCCCAGGACGTGGAACGGGAGATCGCCCGTCCTCTGGAGAACGCAGCCCGCCAGGTGCAGGATATACACCTGGTGGCCGCCACATCCCGGGACCACGTGGCCACCTTGCTGATCCGCTTCCGGGACATTCCCCACAGCCGCTTCGAACAGCGCTTGGTAGCCCTGGACCGAGAGATCCGCCAGGCCTCGGCAGAGTTCCCCAAGGAAGCCCGGGCACCACAGGTCATCGAACTCACCTCCTCCAACTTCTTCCCCACCGCCATGGTGGCTGTTAGCGGCGAAGCGGCGGACGGCCGCATCTGCCAGCGGGCCGAGGCGATACGCGCCCAGTTGGAGAACCTGCCCGGCGTGGCCCGGGTCCAGGCCTATGGCCAGCGCGGCCGTGAACTGGAAGTGCGCTTCGACCCGGAGGCCCTGTTGCGGGAACGCATCTCGGCGGAAACCCTAACCCGGGCGGTCATGGACCAGACCCGCACCTATCCCGCCGGCATGGCGGACATGTCAGGCCGGCGCTACGCCATCCGCGTGGAAGGCCTGGGGCCGAATCCGGACTTCCTGGCCGAACTGCCCATCGCCACGGAGGACGGTCGCCGGGTGCCCCTGTCGGACATCGCCAAGGTGCGCCTGGGCGTCTCCCCTACCCGCGAACTGGTGCACCTGAACGGCAAGCCCGCGGTACTGCTTTCCGTCATCAAGAGCGAAGGCGCCAACAGTCTGGCCCTTACCGACACCATCCGGGACTTCGTCCAAAACAGGAACACCCAGGAAGGTAACGACCTCCTCAAGCTGGTGGACGACCAGAGCCAGGCCACCCGGGAATCCATATTGGTCATGGAGAAAAATGCCCTGTTCGGCATGGCGGTGGTGCTGGCGGTGACCTGGTTCTTCCTGGGCCAGCGCATGGCCCTGCTCACCAGCATCGGCGTGCCCTTCGCCCTGGCGGGCATGTTCCTGTTCCTCAACCTGTCGGGGCAGACCCTGAACGTCTCCGTGCTGCTGGGGGTAGCCATTGTGCTGGGCATTCCCCTGGACGACGCCGTGGTGGTGGCGGACGCCATTCGCGTGCGCCTGGCCGCCGGGCTGGATCGGATGTCCGCGGTGAAGGGCGCCCTGGCCGAGGTGGCCCAGCCCGTCACTGCCTCCGTGTTCGCCACCTGCCTGGCTTTCGCCCCCCTGCTGTTCCTGCCCGGTCTCATGGGGCGCTTCATGTTCGTCACCCCCCTCACTGTGATCGCCACCCTGCTCATGAGTCTGCTGGCCTCCCTGTGGCTGCTGCCCCGCCACGCCCTGTCCTGGGGCGGGTGTGGCACCGAATGCGCCCAGGGCCAGGGCTGGCGCACCCGCATGGGCCGCAGCCTGCGCCGGGCCTATGGCCGGGGCCTGGCCTGGGCCTTCCGCCACGTGACCGTCGTCGCCCTGATGTTCGGCACGCTGTTCCTGGCAGCCGGCCTGGCCCTGGGCCTGGAATGGGTCAAGCCCCGCTGGTTCGCCTCGGACCCCCTGCGCATATTCAACCTGAACGTGTACACGCCCCCCGCCACGCCTCTGAAGGAGGCCCTCAAGGCCACCGAGGACGTGGAGAAGGTAGCCAGAAAAATGGCCCGGCCCGGGGAGGTCAACGCCACCCTGTCCATGGCTGGCCTGCAGTTCACCCCCCGTGAACTGGTGCTGGGGGAACACCTGGGCCAGGTCACCGTGAGCCTGGCGCCGGAATCCGCCGGCGCCAGGGGCGTTGACGCCTTCGTGGCCGACCTGCGCCAGGCCCTGAAAGCCGCGGGCAAGTCGGACGTGACGGTACAGGTGCTGTCCGCCGACCTGCCCATGCTTTCCAGCCTGTCCCTGCGCCTCACGGACGCTCCCCTGGAACGCCTGGCCGCCGCCGCCCAGGACCTCTCCGCCGCCCTGGCCCGGACCCCGGGGTTCACCGACACCAACGACGACACCCGCTTCAGCCAGCCCCGCATGACCCTGAAGCTGGACGCCACCGCCGCAGCACCCGTCGACCTGGATCCCTTCAAGCTCGCCGCCCTCATCCGCCTCCACTTCGAGGGCATCCCGGCCGGCAAGGTGGTGGACGACGAAGAGACGCTTGACGTGGTGGTGCGTGGCCAGCCCATGGGGGACGAGGCCCTGCAGCGCTGGCTGTCCCAGCCCTGGAAATTGCCGGACGGCCGCAGCATCAACCCCGGCGAACTGTTCACCATGCACATGGAAAACACCCCCGGCGAGTTGCGCCGGGTGAATGGCGAGCGCACCGCCACGGTCATCGCCGGCTTCGATCAGGACCACCTCACCGCCGCCCAGGCGGTGGAGCGGGCGGAAGCGGTCTGGAACGAAATGGCGCAACGCCATCCCGGCGTGAAACTGGCCCAGGGGGGCGAACTGGACGACGTGAAGGCCAGCCTCAACGACCTGCTGGCCCTCCTGGTGCTGGGCTTCGTCCTCATGTACGGCCTGCTGGCCCTGCAGTTTGGTCGCCTGGTGCTGCCCCTGGTGATCCTGGCCACGGCCCCCATGGCCCTGGCCGGCGTAGTCATCGGCCTCTGGATCTCGGGCCAGCCCGTCACCCTGTACACCCTCTACGGGGGCGTGGCCCTGTCCGGCGTGGCGGTGAACGCCTCCATCGTCCTGGCCTCCGCCGGCGAGGACCGCCTGGCCCTGGGCATGCACCCCCTGAGGGCCGCCTTCCACGCCGCCCGCCGGCGCCTGCTGCCCATCATCATCACCACCCTCACGGTCATCGGCGGCCTCGTCTCCCTGGCCTTCGGCTGGGGCGGCGACTCCCTGCTATGGGGCCCCGTGGCCTCCGCCATCGTCTGGGGCCTGGCCGTGGCCACGCCCTTGACGCTGTTCGTCACGCCGTTGATGCATGGGTGGCTGATGGGGTTGCGGTTGAGGCGGGAAGGCCTGCCTCAGGCCAGTTCCTCGCTAGGCTAGTTCTTCAATATCGTAGATGCGCCGGTGCTCGCGGATGGCGTAGCGGTCGGTCATGCCGGCGATGTAGTCGCTCACTGCACGATGCAGGTTGCCTTCGGCCCGCTCCCGGTGCTCGGGGGGCAGCAGCTTGGGGTTCGCCGTGAAGGCCTCGAAGAGTTCACGCAACAGCCGCCGGGCCTTGCCGCTCATGCGCTCCACCCGGTAGTGGCGATAGAGGTTCTGGAACAGGAAGCGCTTGAGCTCAAGGCTTTCCTCCCGCACCGCCGGACTGAAGGCGGCCAGGGGCGGGCAGGCGCGCACATCGTCGATGCTCCCGGGCTTGTGCTCCGCCAGATTGCGGCGGGTCTGCGCCACCATGTCCACCACCAGGGTATTAATCATGCGCCGCACGGTCTCGTGGATGAGGCGGCGGTCATTGAGGTCTGGGTAGCGCACCCTGACCTGGGCCAGGTGGCGGGCGAAGAGGGTCACGCCTTCCAGTTGTTCGAGTGAAATCAGGCCGGAGCGCAGGCCATCGTCCACGTCGTGGTTGTTGTAGGCGATCTCGTCCGCCAGGTTGGTGATCTGGGCCTCCAGGCTGGGCTGTTGCCCTATCAGAAAACGCTCGCCCACGTCCCCGAGTTTCTCGGCATTCTTCTTCGGGCAGTGCTTGAGGATGCCTTCCCGGGCCTCGAAGGTGAGGTTAAGACCCTCGAACTCGGCGTATTTCTGCTCCAGTTCGTCCACCACCCGCAGGGATTGCAGGTTGTGCTCGAAGCCGCCGTGGGCCTGCATGCACTCGTTGAGCACGTCCTGGCCCACGTGGCCAAAGGGGGTGTGGCCCAGGTCGTGGGCCAGGGCAATGGTCTCGGTGAGGTCTTCGTCCAGGGACAGCATGCGGGCCAGGGTACGGCCGATCTGGGCCACTTCCAGGCTGTGGGTGAGGCGGGTGCGGAACAGGTCGCCCTCGTGGTTCACGAACACCTGGGTCTTGTATTCCAGGCGGCGGAAGGCGGTGGAATGGACGATGCGGTCCCGGTCCCGCTGGAATTCCGAGCGGGGGGCGGCAACGGGTTCCGGGTGCCGGCGTCCCCGGGTCTGGCTGGTCTGGGCAGCGTAGCTGGCCAGATCAGCCACGGGCCACGGCCTCGGTGAGGGTGGCCTTCAGGGCCGCCGGATCATAGTCGCCGCTGACGAAGGCCTCGCCCAGATGCTTGAACAACACGAAGCGGATCTTGCCGCCTTCCACCTTCTTGTCCACGCCCATGTATTCCATATAGGCGGCCTCCCCCAGGTCGGGGGCCACGGTGGGCAGGCCGGCCCGCCGGAACAGGGCGGCCATGCGGTCCACGTCGGCCTGGTTGATGAGGCCCATGCGCCAGGACAGGTCCGCCGCCAGCATGGTGCCGGCGGACACGCCTTCACCGTGGAGCCAGACGCCGTAGCCCATGCCCGCCTCGATGGCGTGGCCGAAGGTGTGGCCCAGGTTCAGCAGGGCCCGCTGGCCGGATTCCCGCTCGTCCGCCGCCACCACTTCCGCCTTGTGTTCGCAGGAGCGGCGGATGGCGTAAATGAGGGCCTCGGTATCCCGGGACACCAGCCGGTCCATATTCGCCTCCAGCCAGGCGAAGAAGGCCGCGTCCCGGATCAGGCCGTACTTGATGACCTCCGCCAGGCCGGCGGACAGTTCCCGATCGGGCAGGGTCTTGAGGGTGTCGGTGTCCGCCAGCACCAGTTGGGGCTGGTAGAAGGCGCCGATCATGTTCTTGCCCAGGGGGTGGTTGATGCCCGTCTTGCCCCCCACGGAGGAATCCACCTGGGCCAGCAGGGTGGTGGGCACCTGGATGAAGGGCATGCCCCGCTGGTAGCAGGCGGCGGCGAAGCCCGTCAGGTCGCCGATGACCCCGCCCCCCAGGGCCACCAGGGTGGTCTTGCGCTCCGCCCGCTGGGTGAGCAGGGCGTCGAAGATGAGGTTGAGGGTTTCCCAGCTCTTGTAGGCCTCGCCGTCGGGCAGCACCACGGAGTCCACCAGCACGCCCGCATTGCGCAGGGTCTGGCTGAAGCGTTCCAGGTACAGGGGCCCCACGGTGGTGTTGGTGACGATGACCGCCCGCTTCTGTTTCAGGAGGGGCAGCACCAGGCCGGCCTGGTCCAGGAGGCCAGGGCCGATGTGGATGGGATAGGAGCGATCGCCCAGGTCGACGCTCAGTGTCTGCATGGGGGTTTGCATTCAATTTCTCTGTCAAATTGCCGATAAGCGGGATGCCAAAACAGTCTTGTACACTCGGACACCCTTTGAAACCGATTATATCGGCGCTTCCGCCTCGGACGCCGCGACTCCCACTGCCGATAGCCATGTCGCCCGAACCCAGTTTCCGAACCTGTACGCCGGCCAAACCGTTGCAAACATACGTGTACGGGAGAACACCCTAATGAATCAGGCCATCCGCGACTGGTGGAAAACCCTGGCCCTCATCGCCCTGGTCTGGACGGGGCTCTTCGCCCTGCTGCACCCCACCGGCGCCAACATGGTGGCCATCTGGGAGCGGTCGGAAACCTATGCCCACGGTTACATCGTCCTGCCCATTGCCCTCTGGCTGGTATGGCGCAAACGCCATCTGCTCATGTCCACCCAGGCGGCACCGGACCTGCGCCTGCTGGTGCTGGCCATCGGCGCCGCCGGGCTCTGGCTGGCGGCCCGGCTCATGAGCGTGAACGTGGTGGAGCAGTATGCCTTCGTGGGCCTGCTCATCGTGGCCACCTGGATGCTGGTGGGCACCAAGACTTCCCGGGCCATGCTGTTCCCCCTGGCCTACCTGCTGCTGATGGTGCCCAACGGCGACAACTTCATGCCCGCTTTGATGGATTTCACCGCCGACTTCACGGTATTCATGGTGCGACTGATAGGCCTGCCGGTGTATCGGGACGGCACTTTCTTTTCCCTGCCCAGCGGCGACTGGAGCGTGGTGGAAGGCTGTTCGGGCATCCGCTACATCATCTCCTCCGTGACCCTGGGCCTGCTGTATGCCTATCTGACCTACCGCACCCCCTGGAAACGCTTCGCCTTTGCCGTCGCCTCCTTCGTGGTGCCCATCATCGCCAACGGTATGCGGGCCACTCTCATCGTGCTCATCGCCCACTACTCCGACATGACCATGGCCCTGGGGGTGGATCACTTCATCTATGGCTGGGTGTGGTTCGGCATCGTCATGCTCATCATGTTTGCCGTGGGCAACATCTGGCGCGAAGACACCCTGGACGAGGAACACCATGCCCCGCCCGCCATTTCTCCCAAACGGGCCATCGTGCCCGCCGGGGTGCTGCTGGCCGTTGTGGCCCTCTTCCCCATGTATGAAAGCCATCTCAGCAACCGGGAACCTCTGCCTTCCCCCCTGGCCCGGGTCACCCCTCCCGCCGACTGGACCGAAACCTCCACCCCGGTCACGGAATGGACACCCAACTGGGCCGGACTGGATGACCAGCGGATCCTGCATCTGCAACAGGGCGATGACCGGGTGATGCTGTTCCTGGGCTGGTATGGCGCCCAGCGCCAGGGGTCGGAACTGGTCAACTTCGACAACCAGCTGGTGCCCCAGAAGCACCCCATCTGGCGCAAGCCCACCGAGACCGGGCGCGTCGTCGAGATAGGTGGCCAGTCCCTGGACCTGCGCCAGGCCAAGGTGGATTCCCTGGTGCAGAACCAGAAAATGATGGTGTGGTACTGGAACCGCATGGCGGGCGAGTCCACCACCAGCGCCGCCCGCATCAAGGTGGCCCTGGGTCTGCGCACGCTGGGCGGAACCGACGATGCCGGTGCCGTGGTCATCATCGCGGCGCCTTACCAGGAAAGGCCGGAAACTGCGGAAGCTGTCCTGCGCCGTTTTGTCGCCGACCTGCAACCGTCCATCAACCCGGTACTGGACCACCGGGGACCATGACCGATACGCGTCCCCTCATCGCCCATGTGGTCTATCACTTCGGCACCGGCGGCATGGAAAACGGCATGGTCAATCTGTTCAACCACCTGCCGCCGGAGCGTTTCCGACACATGGTGATCAGCCTGGCCGGCTACGGCGACTTCCGCCACCGCATCACCGCCCAGGAGGTGGCCTTCCACGACCTGGGCAAGCGCCCTGGCCACGACTACAGCTGGATGGCCCGGCTGTACCGCCAGCTTCGCCAGCACCGCCCCGCCATCCTCCACACCCGCAACCTCAACGCCCTGGAAGCCCAGTTCGTGGGCGCGGCCTGCCGTGTGCCTGGCCGGGTCCACGGCGAGCACGGCCGGGACATGAGCGACATCGACGGCCGCAACTGGAAATACAACCTGCTGCGCCGCGCCGGCCGCCGGGTCGTGCACCGCTACATCGCGGTCAGCCGGGACCTGGAAGGCTGGCTGAAAAATACCGTGCACGTACCTGCCCCACGCATCACCCAGATATACAACGGCGTGGACCAGAAGCGCTTCCATCCCCGGGGCGACGAGTCCCGTCCCGAAGTGGGCCCGGACGGCTTTTTCGACGGCGCCACCTGCGTCATCGGCAGCCTGGGCCGCATGGTGGCGGTGAAGGACTACCCCACCCTGACGAAAGCCTTCATCCAGCTTTGCCAGCGCGCCGCCGACCCGCACGGCCTGCGCCTGGTCATCGTGGGGAATGGTCCGGCCATGGCCGAGTGCCAGGCCCTGTTGCACGCCGCGGGCCTGGGCGGCCAGGCCTGCTTTCCCGGCGATCGCACCGACACGCCGGACTGGCTGCGGGCCATGGACGTGTTCGTCCTGCCCTCCCTGGGGGAAGGGATTTCCAATACCATCCTGGAGGCCATGGCCACGGGCCTGCCCATCGTGGCCACACGGGTGGGCGGCACGCCGGAACTGGTGCGGCAAGGGGAAAACGGCAGCATGTGGTCCCCCGGAGACGTAACTGGCCTCGCAAACCTGCTGGCTGGCTACGTGGCCGATCCGGCCCGGCGTAAGGAAGAAGGCCGGGCCGCCCGACAGCGGGTCGAGCAGACATTCTCCTGGTACCGGGCCGCGGCGTCCTACCAGGCGGTTTATGAAAATCTACTCAGCAAAAAGCCATGACTGAAATCCTCTGCATCGTCGGCGCCCGACCGAATTTCATGAAAATCGCCCCCATCATGGCGGCCTTCGCGGACCAAGGCATCCGGGCCAAGCTGGTGCACACCGGCCAGCACTACGACCCGGCCATGAGCGACAGCTTCTTCGAGCAACTGGGCATTCCCCGCCCGGACGTGAACCTGGAGGTGGGTTCCGCCAGCCACGCGGTGCAGACCGCCGAGATCATGCGCGCCTTCGAGCCGGTGCTGGACCTGGAAAAGCCCAAGGCCGTGCTGGTGGTGGGGGACGTGAACTCCACCATCGCCTGCGCCCTGGTGGCGGCCAAGAAGGGCGTCAAGGTCATCCACGTGGAGGCAGGCCTGCGCAGCTACGACCGGGGCATGCCGGAGGAGATCAACCGGGTGCTCACCGACCAGATCTCCGACCTGCTGTTCACCACGGAGCGGGAGGCCCTGGCCAACCTGCAGAAGGAGGGCATCGCCGCCGAGCGGGTGCATTTCGTCGGCAACGTCATGATCGACACCCTGCTGGGCCACCTGGAACGGGCCGTGCCGGCGGAAACGACCCTGGGTGGCAAGCCGGCCCGGGGGTATGCCTCCGTGACCCTGCACCGACCCTCCAACGTGGACGACCCCGCCGTGTTCAAGGGCCTGCTGGACACCCTGGACCGGGTGGCGGAACGCATGGACGTGGTATTCCCCATCCATCCCCGCACCCGGGCCACGGCGGAGAAGTTCGGTTTTTCCCCGCTGCTGGATCGCCCCGGCATCCGCCTGCTGCCGCCCCAGGGCTACCTGGAGATGCTGGGCCTGACCCGGGACGCCACCGTGGTCATCACCGATTCCGGCGGCCTCCAGGAGGAAACCACCGCCCTGGGGGTGCCCTGCATCACCGTGCGGGACAACACCGAGCGGCCCATTACCCTCACCGAGGGCACCAACACCCTCACCGGCCCCGACCCGGACAAAATCTGGCCCGTGTTCGAGGAGGTGCTGGCCACCGGCGGCAAGCGGGGACGCATCCCGGAATTCTGGGACGGCCAGGCGGCGGTGCGCATCGCCGGTTTTCTGCGGGGCTGGCTGGATAAACGAAACTGAGACTGGACCAGGAAGGCGACGCAAAGACATGTGCGGCATCACCGGCATCTTCGACCTGCGCGGCCAGCGCCCCATCGACCGGGACGTGATGCAGCGCATCAACGACATGCAATGGCACCGGGGACCGGACGAGTCCGGCCTGTACCTGGAACCGGGCCTGGGCTTCGGCCACCGGCGCCTGTCCATCATCGACATCGCCGCCGGCCAGCAGCCCATGTTCAACGAGGACGGCACTGTGGCCGTGGTGTTCAACGGCGAGATCTACAACTTCGTCGACCTGATCCCCGAACTCACCGCCCTGGGCCATACCTTCAAGACCCGCTCGGATACGGAAACCATCGTCCACGCCTGGGAGCAGTGGGGCGTGGACTGCGTGCACCACTTCAGGGGCATGTTCGCCTTCGCCCTGTGGGACAGGAACCAGCAGGTATTCTTCATGGCCCGGGACCGCCTGGGGGTGAAGCCCCTGCACTACGCCGTCACGGACGAAGGCTTCCTGGTGTTCGGCTCCGAACTCAAGACCCTCACCGCCTGGCCCGGCTTCCGCCGGGACATCGACGACGAGGCGGTGGAGGACTACTTCGGCTACGGCTACGTGCCCGAGCCCCGCACCATCTACAAGTCGGCCCTGAAGATGCCCCCCGGCCACCGCCTCCTGATCCGCCGGGGCCAGCCCGTGACGGCCCCCGAGGAATACTGGGACGTGCCCTTCCAATCGGTGGGCGCCCTCAGCCTGGAGGCCGCCGAATCCGAATTCATCGAGCGCTTCCGGGAGGCCGTGAAGATCCGCATGGTGGCCGAGGTACCCCTGGGGGCCTTCCTCTCCGGCGGTGTGGATTCCTCCGCCGTGGTGGCCATGATGGCGGGCCTGTCCAGCCAGCCCGTAAAGACCTGCTCCATCGCCTTCCCGGACCCCAAGTACGACGAATCCGCCTACGCCAAGCAGGTGGCGGACCGCTACCGCACCGACCACCACATCAATATGGTGGAGTCCGACGACATCAGCCTCGTCGATGAACTGGCCCGGCTCTACGACGAGCCCTACGCCGACTCCTCCGCCATGCCCACCTACCGGGTCTGCCAGCTGGCGCGCAAGGACGTCACCGTGGCCCTGTCCGGTGACGGCGGCGACGAGAACTTCGCCGGCTACCGCCGCTACCGCTGGCACTCCTACGAGGAGCGCATGCGCCACCTGCTGCCCTACGGGATGCGCAAGCCCCTGTTCGGCTTCCTGGGCAGCACCTATCCCAAGGCGGACTGGGCTCCCAAGGTGCTACGCGCCAAGACAACCTTCCAGGCCATGGCCCGGGACACGGTGGAAGGCTATTTCCACGGCGTTTCGGTCATGGGGGACGATCTGCGCGACAAGGTCTACAGCGCCGCCTTCAGGAAGCGCCTGAACGGCTACCGGGCGGTGGAGGTATTGCGCCGCCACCACGCCCACTCCCCCGTGCGGGACGGCGATGCCGTATCCCAGGTGCAGTACCTGGACATGAAAACCTACATGGTGGGGGACATCCTCACCAAGGTAGACCGGGCCAGCATGGCCCACGCCCTGGAGGTACGGGTGCCCTTCCTGGACCACAAGCTCATGGAATGGGTCTCCGGCCTGCCGGTGGACTACAAGCTCCACGGCACGGAGGGCAAGTACATGCTCAAGAAGGCCCTGGAACCCCACCTGCCCCACGACATCATGTACCGGCGCAAGATGGGCTTCTCCATTCCCCTGGCGGAGTGGTTCCGGGGGCCGCTGAAGGACAAGTTGTATACCGCGTTAACCTCCCAGCGCATGGCCGACACGGGCCTGTTCGACATGGCCTTCCTCAAGCGCATGGCCGATGACCATGCCAAGGGGGTACGGGACTACAGCGCCTCCCTGTGGTCCCTGTACATGTTCGAGGCCTTTCTGCGACACCAGGAATCGTCCGGTTCGGCCACCTGATCAGCCGTTTCCATGCCCATTCCCACGTTTGCAAACATACGAATCGACGAGAATAAGTTGACCGGTTATGTCCTCAACCTCAACCACCCCGAAGGCCGGCACAAGGCACGCGTGTTCAGGTCGGCCCTGGGGCTGACCATCTCGGACGCGCCCTGGCTGGCTCAGGCCATAAAGCTTGCATTGCCCGAAACCAGGATGGCATTGCAGTCCCAGTCCGAGTGGGGGTCCATTTACCGTTCGGACATCCTGCTGCATCGTGGCAACCGTTGCGCCAAAGTCCGCACCGCTTGGTTGTGCACTGACCAGGAAACTAGACTGGTCACCTGTTTTGTCATTGGAGAATGCGATGAAAACACTTGATGTGGTCGCCACCCTGGAGGACATGCCAGCCAAGCGCCTCACGAAGGGGCAGGTCGGCACCATCGTCGAGACCCTGGGATCAGGCATGTATCTCGTGGAATTCGCCGATCTGAATGGCATCGCCTACGCCATTGAGCCGATTCCCGGCGACAAGCTCATGGCACTTCGACACGCCCCGGCCATGGCCGCATAACCATACAAATTCGTTCATGACCCTGCGCATCCTCCACGTCTTCGACCACTCCCTGCCCCTGCATTCCGGCTACACCTTCCGCAGCGCCAATATCCTGCGGGGCCAGCGCCGCCTGGGCTGGGAAACCTTCCACCTCACCAGTCCCAAGCATTTGAACCCCAAGGGCCTGGAAGAAGAGGCCGATGGCCTGCGGTTCTATCGCACGCCCCAACCCGATGGCCTGGCCAGCAAGCTGCCGGTGGTGAACCAGTGGGCCCTGATGGAAGCCACGGAAATCCGCCTCATGGACCTGGCCAAGCAACTGCGACCGGACATCATTCACGCCCATTCCCCCGTCCTGAATGCCTGGCCCGCCATCCACGTGGGCCGTGCCCTGGGCATTCCCGCTGTCTATGAAATCCGCGCCTTCTGGGAAGACGCCGCCGTGGACCACGGCACCCAGAAGGAAGGTGGCCTGCGCTACCGTCTAACCAAGACCATGGAGACCCGGGCCGTGCGTGCCGCCAGCCAGGTGGTCACCATCTGCCAGGGCCTGCGGGGCGACCTGATATCCCGGGGCATCCCCAGCGACATGATCGGCGTGGTGCCCAACGCCGTGGACATCGATCACTTCCAGCTCAGCGCCGGCCCCGACCCCGAGTTGAAGGCCAAACTGGGCCTGGAGGGCTGTCGGGTGATCGGCTTCCTGGGCTCCTTCTACGCCTACGAGGGCCTGGACCTGCTGCTGGCCGCCCTGCCGAATATCCTGGAGCAGGCGCCGGACGTGCGCGTGCTGCTGGTGGGCGGCGGCCCCCAGGAGGCCAACCTCAAGGCCCAGGCGCAAAGCATGGGCCTGGCCGACAAGGTGGTGTTCGTGGGCCGGGTGCCCCACGCCGAAGTGAGCCGCTACTACGACCTGGTGGACCTGCTGGCCTATCCCCGCCACGCCATGCGCCTCACCGACCTGGTCACCCCCTTGAAGCCCCTGGAGGCCATGGCCCAGGGCCACCTGCTCATCGCCTCCGACGTGGGCGGCCACAAGGAACTCATCGAGGATGGCGCCACCGGCTTCCTGTTCCGCGCCGAGGACCAGGTGGACCTGGCCCGCAAGGCCCTGGAAGCCCTGAACCTGCCCGACCGGGGTACGGCCATCCGCGCCAACGGCCGGCGCTTCGTGGAAGAAGTGCGCAACTGGGACAACAGCATCGCCAACTACAAGGCCATCTACGGCAGGGCATTGGGGCGGGATTTATGAACCTCAACACCGACCATCTGGCGCGCTGCATCCGCACCCTGGAATCGTCCCTGGCGCTGCTGGACAAGGCGGAACCGGAAAGCATCGACTACGAGGTATACCGCAACGCCGTGGTCAAAGGGTTCGAACTCGTGTTGGAAACCTCCGGCAAATTGTTGCGCAAAGCCCTCAAAGCCTACGGCGGCAGTCCCAAGGCCGTGGATGAACTGTTCTACAAGGACGTCCCGCGCCATGCGGGCAAGCATGGCCTGCTTACACCGGAGGCCATCCAGCGCTGGTTTGCCTACCGCGACAACCGCAACAGCACCGCCCATGATTATGGCGAGGGGTTCGCGAAGAAGACGCTAGCGCTCATGCCGGACTTCATGGCGGATGCGCGCAATCTGGAAACCACGCTACGTAAGCGATTCGGGGGCACGGATGGCGAAGCTTGATCTGCCCGAGCATTGCCGGCTCCAACTCGTCCCGCTGTTCGAGCAACATGTGCCGGGGGCGGAAGTGTGGGCCTATGGTAGCCGGGTCAGAGGCCAGTCCCATGCGTCCAGCGACCTGGACCTGGTGGTGCGCAATCCGGCCGACCTGAGCCAATCACAGACGCGGCAGGTGATCGGGCTGCGAGAAGCCATCCGCGAAAGCAATCTGCCCATCCTGGTGGACGTGTTGGACTGGGCCAACATCCCCCCGCCATTCCGTGGCGAGATCGAACGGGCTCATGTGGTCATCTATGCGCCGAGCAAGACCAAGAACCAAGTCCGGCACAAGCCACCACAGGGCTTGAATGAACTTGGCGGTAGCGAGCCGCGGGCCGAGGAAATTCCCCGTCGCCGCGAAACCGGGGATGATCGGCAGGACGAGGAGCAGCATGCCCCCCGCCGATAACAACCCTCATGCCGGCACCCCTGCCCTCAGGCCACCGGGTGGAGTCCTTTGCCGTAGGGCCATGAAGCCACGGTTGAGCCACATCAGGGAACTGCCTTGACCATCGAACCCCGCCTCATCGTCTTCTCCAGCCTGTTCCCCAACGCGGTCCAGCCCACGGCCGGGCTGTTCATCCGCGAACGCATGTTCCGCGTGGGCAAGCAGTTGCCCCTGGTGGTGGTCTCCCCCAAGCCCTGGTTTCCCGGCCAGGGACTCATTCGCCTGTTCCGGCCTCACTACCGCCCCATGCCCGCCCGGATGGAAGTCCAGTCCGGCTTTGAAGTGCACTTCCCCCGCTTCCTGGCCATTCCCGGCCTGTTCCGGGGCCTGGACAGCCTGTTCATGGCCCTGGCCAGCTATTCCACCCTGCGCCGCCTCAAGGCCCGGGGCCACAACCTCATCGACGCCCACTTCGCCTACCCGGACGGCCACGCCGCCACCAAGCTTGGCCGCTGGCTGGGCCTGCCCGTCACCGTCACCCTGCGGGGCACGGAAATGCCCCAGAGCCGCAACCCCGCCCTGGTACCCAGGCTGCGGGAGGTGTTCCGGGACGCCGGCAAGGTCATCACCGTCTCCGATTCCCTGCGCCGCCTGGCTCTTTCCCTGGGCCTTTCCGAAGACCGGGGCCAGGTGGTGGGCAACGGCGTGGACGCGGACAAGTTCGCCCCCGTACCTCGTCAGGAAGCCCGTACCCGCTACCACCTGCCCGAAAACGCCAAGGTGCTCATCACCGTGGGCGGCCTGGTGGAGCGCAAGGGCTTCCACCGCGTCATCGCCTGCCTGCCGGCGTTGCTGAAGGCCCACCCGGACCTGCACTACCTGGTGGTAGGCGGCCCCTGCCCCGAGGGCGACATGAGCCAGGCGCTGAAGGATCAAGCCGCTAACCTGGGCCTGGCCGATCGGGTGCACTTTCTGGGCTCCATTCCCCCCGCCGAACTGAAATGGCCCCTCTCCGCCGCCGACGTCTTCGTCCTCTCCACCCGCAACGAGGGCTGGGCCAACGTCATCCTGGAGGCCATGGCCTGCGGCCTGCCCGTGGTGGCCACCGACGTGGGCGGCAACGCCGAGGTGGTGAGCCGACCGGATCTGGGCGAGATCGTGCCTTTCGACGACCATGCCGCCCTCACCCAGGCCATGGGCCGGGCGCTGGCGAAGGTGTGGGATGCATCCGCGCTCCGCGCTTATGCGGAAGAAAATAGTTGGGATAATCGGATGGAAACACTTGCCCACATTTTCACGAGCACACTTCTGTCCCACCAGGGAACCGGCAAGAAACCGCCCATTGCGAACTCTGAAGCACGAGTCGATACATGCCATGACTGACCCGAATACCCCCTCCACGCCACCGGAGTTGGAAGTACTAGTCAGACAGCGCCTGGAAACCTTTCCGGAGCTGGCGTTTGCCGTATTGGTGGGTAGCCGTGCGAAGGGCACGGCACACGCGGGCAGCGACTGGGATATCGCGCTCCAATGGAACCCCCGGCCCGATTGGTTCGCGCAACTCGCGGCCCAGGAAACCTTGCGTCACGAAATTGCGAACATCCTGCAAGTCCCGCCGGAACACATTGATTTGATCGACCTCGCCCGCGCCAGCCTTGCGATGCGTGCCAACGTCGCCGAAGAAGGCCGGCTCCTGGCAGGGGGGGCCGGACTTGCATGGTTTCGCTTCCTGACCAGGACTTGGCGCGAACTTGAAGACCATTACTGGGAACGTAGCCATGCGGCTTGACCTCTACCAAGCCGAAACAGCGCGCATCGCTACCGAGCAGTCCGCATTGCTGGAAACTGCCAAACAGCTTCTGGAGCAAGGCATTTCCTTATCTCCCCTGGAACAGAGCGGTGTCCTGCATGCTCTGCAAGTCCTGATTGAAAATGCCATCGGCAAGGCCAAGCAGTTGATAAAGGTCCGGAATGAGCCTGTTCCCCTCTCCGCTTATGATGCATTCGCCGTCCTGGTACGCCTCGGGAGCATCCAGCAGAGCCAACTTCCGGCATGGAACGCGGTTGTTGGACTCCGCAACCGTATCGTGCATGACTACATGAACATCGACATGGCCAAGGTCCTGGATCTGGTCCGCCATGGTAGGTACTCGTTCGTGGCCGATTTTCTGCTTGCCCAACCATGAATCTATGCACCCACATGGTTAACGGAACCGTCCTCCCCCTGCAGGAACGCCCGATCCACCATGACACCTTGCGCATACGCAGCGCAACGGATCAAAGCCAGTACTGGCCGCATGCGAAGCTGGAAGCCTCCGAGGAGGAGCGCTGATCATGAGAACTCCCTTCCTCCTCTCCCGCCACCTGGTCTATCCCATCCAGGAAAAGGCCTTCCACCGCCCCACCTTCCCCTACCTGGCCCAGCTGGAAAAAAGCCAGTGGCTCTCCCGTGAAGGCGTGGAGCAATTGCAACTGGAGAAACTCCGCGCCCTGCTGGCGGTGGCCCGGGAACACTGCCCCTGGCACCGGCAGCGCCTGGAGGTGGCGGGCCTGTCGCCCGACAAACTGGGCTCCCTGGCCGACCTGCGCCGCCTGCCCACCATGGACAAGGCCATGGCCGCGGCCAACCGGGAACAGCTGGTGTGGAAGGACGTGCCCGGGGGCGCCTACCAGTACAACACCGGCGGCTCCAGCGGCCAGCCCCTCATCTTCTTCTTCGGTCGCACCCGCCAGGCCTCCGACGCCGCCGGCCGCATCCGTGCCCGCCGCTGGTGGGGCGTGGAGGTGGGCGAGCCCGAGGTCTATATCTGGGGCGCCCCGGTGGAACTGAACAAGACGGACTGGGTAAAGACCGTCCGGGACCGCCTCTTGAACCAGCTGGTACTCAACGCCTTCGCCATGTCGCCGGAGCGCATGGACGGCTACCTGGATGCCCTGGAATCCTTCCAGCCCCGTAGCATCTATGGCTACTCCAGCTCCGTGGCCCTGCTGGCGGCCCACGCCCGGGAACGGGGCCGGCGCCTGCGCCTGCCGAAACTCAAGGTGGTCTGCACCACGGGGGAACCCCTGTACGAGCACCAGCGCAGTCTGCTCACGGAGGTCTTCGGCGTGCCGGTGGCCAACGAGTTCGGCAGCCGCGACATCGGCTTCACCGCCCATGAGACGCCCCACGGCCAGATGCTGCTCATGAGCGAAAGCATCCTCCTGGAAGTGCTGGATCCCCAGGGCAACCCGGTGGCCCCCGGCGAGATGGGCGAGGCGGTCATGACCGGTTTGTGCTCCGAGGCCCAGCCCTTCATCCGCTACCGCACCGGCGACATGGTGCGCATGAGCCCGGAGCCGGACAAGGACGGCCGGGGCCTCCACGTCATCGCCGAGGTCATGGGCCGGCAGACGGACTTCCTGGTGCGGGCCGACGGCACCATCATGCACGCCCTGGCGGGCATCTATGTATTGCGGGCCGTGGACGGGGTGGGCGAATTCAAACTCATCCAGCACAACCGCCTGGAGCTGGAGGTGCAGGTAGTGCCCAACGGCCGCTGGCGGGCGGACATGACCCAGGCGATAGAATCCGGCCTGCGCCAGCGCCTGGGCAATGAGGTTCGCATCCAGGTCCGGCTTTTGGATACCATCCCCCCCGAGGCCTCCGGAAAGCACCGCTACGTGGTCAGCCACGTACGCTTGGAAGGCAGATTGGAAGTCGCCACGGCCCTGCATAGACTCGATAACACAAACGGTTCCAATATTGGAACCACGCGTTTATAGTGCCGTCCAAGAAAATACTGGACCAAATGCGCCGCGAACCCGCCAATGTCAGGTTCCGCGAGCTCATGAAAGTATGCGAGGAATACTTTGGAAAATCACGCCAGATGGGCACAAGCCACGCCATCTTCAAGACCCCCTGGATCGGTGATCCACGAATCAACATCCAGGACGACAAGGGCAAGGCGAAGCCCTATCAGGTAAGACAGGTTCTTCTGGCAATCGACAAGCTTGAGGGCATAAAAAATGAACGTTGATCACTACACTTACCGCGTCACCTGGTCGCCCGAGGATGGCGAGCATGTCGGGTTGTGCGTCGAGTTCCCATCGCTCTCATGGCTGACGAGCGAGCCAGAGGCTGCACTCCAGGGAATTCGCAAGCTGGTGGCCGATGTCGTCGCCGACATGGAAGCCGCCGGAGAGAGCATTCCAGTACCCTTGGCGGAAAGGCGCTACAGTGGTGAGTTCCGCGTCCGCATCCCACCGGAAATCCATCGGGCCCTGGCCATGCAGGCTGCCGAGCAGGGAGTTAGCCTGAATCGCCTGGCCAGTGCGAAACTGGCCGCCTGAAATGGCTTCGGTCACGCCAACGTCCGGACTTTGCCTGGCACCTTCGTTCAAACCGCATTGAGATATCCTCGCTAGATATGGACATCGCCAAACTCATCGGCCTGCCCTTCCGCTATCAACCTTGGCGGCCCCGCCACCTGCGCCTGATCCTGGCGGATGCCACCAACCCCGCCACCCAGGAACAGCGGGAGCACAAGGCCCACCTGGCCGCCGCCATAGACTGGCTGTGCCACGCCCAGGACGTGCGCGACGGCCGCCCCGACGCTGGTGGCGTGGCCGCCGGCTGGAGCTTCGAGGACGGCTGGCTGCCCAGCTACCCGGAAACCACCGGCTACATCATCGAAACCTTCCTGGCCGCCGCCAGGATCCTCGACCGTCCGGAACTGGTGGACCGGGCCGGCCGCATGATCGACTGGGAACTCTCCCTCCAGGCCCCCGACGGCGCCTTCCCCGGCCATTTCGGCGAGCCCGGCTCCCACCCCGTGATCTTCAACCAGGGCCAGATCATGCACGGCCTGGTGGCGGGCTACACCCAACTGGGCCGCCAGGACTGCCTGGAGGCCATGGTGCGCGCCGGCCACTGGTTCATCCAGCAGCAGGACCCGGACGGCTGCTTCCGCAAGTTCGAGCACAACGGCACACCCCACGTCTACAACACCCGCGCCACCTGGGCCCTCATGGCCGCCGGCCTGGTGTCCGGCGAGCAGGCCCTGGTGGACGGCGCCCGCCGCAACCTGGACTGGGCCCTCACCCAACAGACCCCCTCCGGCTGGTATGCCACCAACGCCTTCGTGCCGGAGCGTTCCCCTTTCACCCACACCATCGCCTACGCCATCCGGGGCTTCCTGGAATGCGGCGTGCTGGAGGGCGAGCAGCGCTACATCGACTCCGCCCTCAAGGCCGGCAAGGGCATGGCCCGGGCCCAGCGCCGGGACGGCTGGCTGGCGGGCACCTACAAGGACGGCTGGCTGGCGGACGCCGGCTACGCCTGTCTCACCGGCATTGCCCAGATGAGCCTCAACTGGACCCGCATGGCCCAGGTCACCGGCGATGACTCCTTCCGTACCCATGCCCGGGCAGGCCTGGCCTATCTGAAGTCCACCCAGCGGCTGGACGACGCCGACGCCACCATCCGGGGCGGCATCGCCGGCTCCAGCCCCATCTGGGGCGACTATTCCCGCTTCGAATACCCCAACTGGGCCTGCAAGTTCTTCGCCGATGCCCTGATGATGGATTTGGAGGACATCGCAATTCCACCTGTGCCTCATGCCGGATCCAACGAAGAAGGCCAAGGATAGAAAACTCCATGGCCTCTAGAATTCCTATCCCGCAAGAACGGATCGCCGCCATCTGCCGGCAATACCACGTAAGGAAACTTGCCTTGTTCGGATCTGTGCTGCGCGCCGACTTTCGCACGGACAGCGATGTGGACATCCTCGTCGAATTTGAACCGGGACATACACCCAGTTTTTTCGGCCTGGCCCGCATTGAAAGGGAACTCGCCCAACTCATTGGCAGAACCGTTGATTTGAGAACGGCCGATGACCTCAGCAGATATTTCCGGCAGGACGTGCTGGAGAAGGCGGAAATCCAGTATGAACAGTGACGATCTAATCCGTCTCATGCACATGCTGGATGCCGCACGCGAAGCCACAGGCTTCTTCAAGGGCATTGAAAAACGCCAACTCCACGAAAACCGCATGCTTCTGCTTGCCACGGTGAAGGAACTCGAAATCGTTGGCGAGGCGGCCGCGAAAATATCCGCCGAAACGAAGGAAAATTGCGCTGAGATTCCCTGGGCGGACATCATTGGTATGCGTCACCGTCTTGTGCACGCCTATTTCGACATAGATACAGAGGTCGTTTGGCAAACGATTGCCCGCGATATCCCTCCCCTAATCACGCTGCTGGAAGGCGTGCTCGAAAAGTCAGTGCAGTCTCAAAGAACATCCACATGAGCAGCCACGTCAACAAACTCCGCGTCATGGTCCTGTGCGGACGCAGCCCCCGTCACCTCCATGTGGCCAACGCGCTTTGCAAGGCGGCGGACGTGCTCGCCATCGTGCAGGAGAACGGCTCCGAGTTCTCCTGGAAGAAACTGGCCAGGACCCTGCGGCCGGACAATTTCTTCCGCAAGGCCTGGCGCTGGCTGAGGGACCGCCGGCGCTACACCGGCAACCCGGAAGCCAAATTCTTCTTCGGCCAGCAAACACCCCATCTGGACCACCCGGAACTGGTGCGGGAGTTCCCGCACATCAACCACCCGGACGTGGTGCAACTGGCGCGGGAGCTCCAGCCCGACATGCTGTGCGTGTTCGGCACCTCCCTCATCCGGGGCGACCTGCTGAAGGAAGGCCGGCTGGGCATCGCCAACCTGCATGGGGGCCTCTCCCCCGAGTATCGGGGTGCCGACTGCACCTTCTGGGCCCTGTTCAACGGCGAGCCGGAGAAAGTGGGCTGCACCCTGCACTGGATCGACACGGGCATCGATACCGGCGGCCTCATCGCCCACATCAGCCCGAAGATCGAGCCCGACGACGACGAACTGCGCCTTTTCTGGCGCAGCGTGCAGACCAGCGCCGACGTCTACGCAGAATTCCTGGCCCGCACGGCCGCCGGCGAGCGATTCGGCCAGGTCCAGCCCCACAAGGGCAGGCTCTACCAGGTCAAGCAGCGGGGACTTCGCCATGAACGACTGGTGGACCAGCGCCTGAAGGACGGCCTGCTGCGCAACCTCCGTCTGGACGCCCGGGTGACCTGGTTCCCCGCCGCGACCGCCACCAACGGCCGAGTAGGCTGATCGCCGTATGCGCGACATCCTGGTCACCGCCATCGTCCTGGTCTGGTTGTTCCTGATCCTGCGAAAGGCCCACTACGGCGGCTACCTCTGGGCCTGGCTGAGCTACATGAACCCCCACAAGCAGTGCTGGGGGTTCGCCATGAACATGCCGTTTGTGTACGCCTCTTTCCTGGTGACGGTGGCGTCCATGTTCATGAGCAAGGAGCCCAAGCGCATCCCCTGGACACGGGAGACCATCCTGTTAGCCGCTTTCATGGGGTGGATGACCATCACCACGTTCATGGCGTTCTATTCCGGTCTGGCCTGGGAACAATGGAACAAGGTCCTCAAGATCCAGGTAGGCACCTTCATGACCCTGATGCTCATCAACAGCAAAGACCGCATCCGTATTTTCATCTGGGTCATCTGCCTGTCTTTGGGCTACTACGGCATCAAGGGCGGCATCTTCACCATCGCCCACGGCGGCACCTACCGGGTGCAGGGCCCTGCCAGCACCTTCTTCGAGGGCAATAACGAAATGGGCCTGGCCCTCATCATGACCGTGCCCCTCATGCGCTATCTGCACCTGGTGGAGCCCCGCCAGTGGGTCAAGCTGGGTTTGGCGGGCGCCATGTTCCTCACCACCATCGCTGCGTTCGGCACCCAGTCCCGGGGGGCCCTGGTGGCCCTGGCGGCCATGGGCACCATGCTCTGGCTGAAGAGCCGCAACAAGTTCATGACCGCCTTGCTTTTGGGGGCCAGCATCGGTGCGGCCGTCAACATCATGCCCCAGGAATGGTGGGACCGCATGAACACCATCAAGACCTATCAGCAAGACGAATCCGCCCTGGGCCGCATCAACGCCTGGCATACAGCCTTCAACGTGGCGAAGAGCAACATCACCGGCGGGGGCTTCGAGATGTTCCGCTACCCCACTTTTCGTCAATACGCCCCGGACCCCAACCGGGTCCACGACGTGCACAGCATCTACTTCGAAGTCATGGGCGAACATGGCTTCATCGGCTTCTTCATGTTCGTAAGTCTGATCGCGCTGACCTGGATCAAAGCCAGCGGCATCATCCGCGCCTGTAGAAAAGATCCAGACAAGAAGTGGGCGGCGGACCTGGCAGCCATGTT
>JACKLQ010000002.1:900000-985000 GCA_024235835.1 Thiobacillus sp.
GGCCTACCCCATCGACCTGTTCGAAGAAGGCTCCATGGTCAACGTGCTGACCTCCCTGGTGGGCAACGTGTTCGGCTTCAAGGCCCTGCGCGCCCTGCGTCTGGAAGACGTGCGCTTCCCCATCGCCTACGTGAAGACCTGCGGCGGCCCGCCCCAGGGCATCCAGGTCGAGCGCGACAAGATGAACAAGTATGGTCGTCCCCTGCTGGGCTGCACCATCAAGCCCAAGCTGGGCCTGTCCGCCAAGAACTACGGCCGTGCCGTGTACGAATGCCTGCGCGGTGGTCTGGACTTCACCAAGGACGACGAGAACGTCAACAGCCAGCCCTTCATGCGTTGGCGCGATCGTTTCGCCTTCGTGCAGGAAGCCACCGAAAAGGCCGTGCGCGAGACCGGCGAGCGCAAGGGCCACTACCTGAACGTGACCGCCCCCACGCCTGAAGAGATGTACAAGCGTGCCGAGTTCGCCAAGGAAATCGGCGCCCCCATCATCATGCACGACTACCTGACCGGCGGCCTGACGGCCAACACCGGCCTGGCCAACTGGTGCCGCGACAACGGCATGCTGCTGCACATCCACCGTGCCATGCACGCCGTGCTGGACCGCAACCCCCACCACGGCATCCACTTCCGCGTGCTGACCAAGGTGCTGCGTCTGTCCGGTGGCGACCACCTGCACTCCGGTACCGTCGTGGGCAAGCTGGAAGGCGACCGCGATGCCACCCTGGGCTGGATCGACATCATGCGTGACAGCTTCATCAAGGAAGACCGCACCCGCGGCATCTTCTTCGATCAGGACTTCGGCTCCATGCCTGGCGTGATGCCCGTTGCTTCCGGTGGTATCCACGTGTGGCACATGCCCGCCCTGGTGACCATCTTCGGTGACGACTCCGTGCTGCAGTTCGGTGGTGGCACCCTGGGCCACCCCTGGGGCAACGCAGCCGGCGCCGCCGCCAACCGCGTCGCCCTGGAAGCCTGTGTGGAAGCCCGCAACAAGGGTGTCCAGGTCGAGAAGGAAGGCAAGGCCATCCTGACCGACGCGGCCAAGAGCTCTCCGGAACTGAAGATCGCCATGGAAACCTGGAAAGAGATCAAGTTCGAGTTCGACACCGTCGACAAGCTGGACGTCGCCCACAAGTAATCGAACGCAATCGACTTTCCCCCTCCCTTTTGGGGAGGGGCGTTACCCGAATTGAAAGGAAATTAAATGTCTGAAGTGATGGATTACAAAAGCCGTCTGAGCGACCCCGCCAGCCGCAAGTTCGAGACCTTTTCCTACCTGCCCGCCATGGATGCGGACAGCATCAAGAAGCAGGTCGAGTACCTGGTGAAGAAGGGCTGGAACCCCGCCATCGAGCACATCGAGCCCGAGCACATGATGGATTCCTATTGGTACATGTGGAAGCTGCCCATGTTCGGCGAGACCGACGTCAACGTCGTGCTGGCTGAAGCCGAAGCCTGTCACAAAGCCAATCCGAACAACCACGTTCGCCTGATCGGCTATGACAACTTCGCCCAGAGCCAGGGCGCTTCCATGGTGATCTACCGCGGCAAGACCGTCTAAGCTGCGCGGCGGACTGAAGTATCTGCCCCCGCCGCGCACAGGCGTGGCGGGGGTTTTTGTTTCGAGACCTGAAACGTGAAACCCTGGGCCGGCAGATGAGCGTTCGTGTAGCACATCATCGTCCCATTTCACCTTTCATCGTTTCCCCCAGGAGACCCTCATGAGCAACATCGTCGACCAATACCGCATCACCCAGGAACCCTACTACCGCGCCGTTGCGGACGAAGTGGAGCTGTTCGAGGCCGCCTACTCGGTGCGCATGCCCATGATGCTCAAGGGCCCCACCGGCTGCGGCAAGACCCGCTTCGTGGAATACATGGCCCACAAGCTGGGCAAGCCCCTGATCACCGTGGCCTGTAACGAGGACATGACTGCCTCCGACCTGGTGGGCCGCTTCCTGCTGTCCGCCTCCGGTACCGAATGGCAGGACGGCCCCCTGGCCATCGCCGCCCGCCATGGCGCCATCTGCTACCTGGATGAAGTGGTGGAAGCCCGCCAGGACACCACCGTGGTGATCCACCCGCTGACCGACAACCGTCGCGTGCTGCCCCTGGAGAAGAAGGGTGAACTGGTCAACGCCCACCCGGATTTCCAGATCGTCATCAGCTACAACCCGGGCTACCAATCCCTGATGAAGGACCTGAAGCAGTCCACCAAGCAGCGTTTCGGCGGCCTGGATTTCACCTACCCCGAGCACGCCATCGAGACCGAGATCGTGGCCCACGAGTCAGGCGTCAATGCCGAAGTGGCGGGCAAGCTGGTGTCCATCGCCGAGCGTTCCCGCAACCTGAAGGGCCATGGCCTGGACGAGGGTCTGTCCACCCGCATGCTGATCTACGCAGGCTCCCTGATCGCCAAGGGCGTGAAACCCATGGCCGCCTGCCGTGTCGCCCTGGTGCGTCCCATCACGGACGATCCGGACATGCGCGATGCCCTGGATGCTGCGGTGACCACGTTCTTCTGAGCGTGAAATGTGAAACGTGAAATGCGAAACGTGGGGAAGTTTGCCCTGGGTTTTTACATTTCACCTGAGCCGCAAGGCGGCGAGTCACATTTCACATTTCACGGGAAAAGACTATGGCCATCAATCTAGCCGACTACGAAGAGCTGCTGGAAACCCTGTCCGAGCACAGCCGCAAGGCCCTCGACGCCAACTGGCACGAAGCCACCAAGGTGTTCTCGCCCCGGGGCCTGGATAACTACCTGAAAGGGGTGTCCGCCATCCGCGGTCTGGGCAAAGGCGATTCACTGGTGGAAACCTGGATCGAGGAAGCCCCCATGGTGGCCAAGGAAGTGGGCGAGGATGTGGTGGCTGACCTGGCGACCTCTGCCCTGATGCTGGCCTCGAAGACCTCCGGTGCGGTCATTGAACTGCTCCTGGCTACCGCGTCCACCGCAGCCAATCGCCTGGGCGATGCCGAGTTGTTCCAGAAGTACCTGCAATTCATCAATACGCTGCTGGCCCAGGCCCCCCGGGGTGTGCGTCCCATGCTGGACAAGCTGGATGTGCTGTTCCAGCACCTGACCCTGGGCGGCCTGCGTCGCTGGGCGCTGTGGGGGGCCCATGCCCATCGCACCAACTACGAAGAGCAGATTCGCTACTTCGGCCTTGAGTCGAAGGAATCGCTGGCCATGCTGCAGAAGGAGCGCAAGGGTACCCTGCTGGTGGACGTGCAGCGGCGCATCAACATGTACCTGCGTGCCTTGTGGGCCCGGGACTTCTTCATGCGTCCCACCTCCGGCGACTTCGAGTCCCGGGAAGGCTATCGGCCCTATATCGAGGACTATCTGCTGCATGTCCCGGATGCCTTCGACGACTTCGTGCCGTGTGAGGGCTGTGAGCCGGTCAGCGGCCTGGAGCTCTACCGGGCCACGGCGGCCCACTGTGCCGCCCATGTGGTGGAAACCAAGACCCCCATCTCCGCCGAGGCCCTGAACCCCATGCAGATGGCGGTCATCAGCGTGATTGAAGATGCTCGCGTCGAAGCCTTGTCCATCCGCCGGTTTCCCGGCCTGAAGCAGCTCTGGAGCAAGTTGCACACCGCCACGCCGGACATGACGGCTACCGTGGGCGACTACCTGAACCGCCTGGCCCGTGCCCTGCTGGACGAGAGCTATCAGGACGACGACGCCTGGATCCTGGAGGCCCGCGCCCTGTTCGCCAGCGCCCAGGACCGGCTCGACACCAATGTCACCTCCTGGGAAATCGGCGTGCAACTCGCCCATAGCCTGACCAGCAAGAAGATCGCCTTCAACCCGCGCAAGGACCTGCTCACCGCCCCCTACCGGGACGATAACCGCTACTTCTGGGAATTCGAGGAATTCGATTTCAACAAGGCTGCCGGTGCCGGCTACGAATCCATCAAGCAGGTGCGAAAGTATGTGAACGTGATGGAGATGGCCAACGAGATCGACGTGGAGACGGCCGGCGACGACGCCCAGGAGGTCTGGGTGCTGTCCACCGAGTTGTTCCCCTACGAGAACATCGGCGACCAGTATGGGGGCGAAAAGTCCTTCAACGAGACGGAAGGCAAGGAGCCTCTGTCCGACCCGTTCCACTATTCTGAATGGGACTACCAGATCCAGCTGGAGCGCCCGGCCTGGGCCACGGTGATGGAGAAGCGGGCCAAACAGGGTGACCTGCAGCTCATCAACGACATCGCCGCCCAGTACAAGCGGGAGATCCACCGCATGAAGTTCCTGCTGGACGCCATGCAGCCCCAGGGCGTGCAGCGCATCCGCAAGCTGGAGGACGGCGACGAGATCGACATCAACGCCGCGATCCAGAGCTTCACCGACATCCGCCTGGGCAACCAGCCGGACCCCCGCATCATGATGCGTTCGGTGCGCAAGACCCGGGACTTCTCCATCCTGGTGCTGCTGGACCTGTCCGAGTCCACCAACGACATGGTGCAGGGCCAGGAGTATTCTGTGCTGGATCTGACCCGCCGGGCTTGCGTGCTCCTGTCGGATGCCATCTCCAAGGTGGGCGACCCCTTCGCCATCCACGGCTTCTGTTCCGATGGCCGCCACGACGTGGAGTACTACCGCTTCAAGGACTTCGACCAGCACTGGAATGAAGAACCGAAGGCCAAGCTTGCCGGCATGACCGGCCAGCTTTCCACCCGCATGGGCGCGGCCATACGCCACGCCGGCCACCACCTTAAGCTGCAGCGTTCCGCCAAGAAACTGCTCATCGTCATCACCGATGGCGAGCCGGCCGACGTGGATGTACGCGACCCCCAGTATCTGCGCATGGATACCAAGAAGGCGGTGGAGGACGTGGCCAAGCACGGCGTCGTCACCTACTGCATGAGCCTGGACCCCCGCGCCGACAACTACGTCAGCCGCATCTTCGGTCAGAAGAACTATATGGTCGTCGACCATGTGGAACGTCTGCCAGAAAAGTTGCCGCTCCTCTACGCAGGACTGACGCGATGAGTGCCGGAACGGCAGCGTCAGGGTGCGCTGGGTGTCGCGGCGACTTTCGGCGTAGGCTAACTTCGCTTGGCGAAGTTAAGCTGCGGAGCAGCGGCCGTGGCCAAAAGTTGCCGATGCTCTATGCTGGCCTGACGCGATAACGCGTCACTTGTTAAAGACGAATCATGGAAAGCACCTACTGCGGTTTCAACAACGACAAGCACGGCATCACCCAACTGGGCCGCATCGTACTGGATGGCTGGCTGTTCGGATTGATTCCGGAGACGGAAGACTGCACCGGCTGGAGCGTTGGCCGCATGCAGGGCCTGATGGAACAGGTGCAGGATGAGTGGGACAAGTACAGCAACCTGCCCAGCCGACTGCCTGACGAACTAAGACAGCGCCATGCAGACCTCTATGCCAAGGCCATAGTGACGGCCAAGGCCAAGGGCTGGGACCCCGAGTTGGGCGACGACGACTGAACGTCTGGCTGGCCGTCGCGCGGGCGCCCGCGCTTCTATCCTTTCCTGAATAGGCCGCTGCGAGCCGCTTCGCTGACCGCCACCACCGCGGGATGGGTCAGTCGCCTTTCCGCCGAAATGGCGAAGAAACGCTCACGCATGTCCTCCGTCCGCCCAAGCATGACAACCCCGTAGTGCGCTTCGATTTCCCGTGCCATGGCCACGGGCGCGGGGAAGACGCCGGCGCCTGACTGGCCGAAGGCCTTCATCAACGCCGAATCGTCGAACTCGGCGACCACGCGCGGCCGCAGGCCCTGGCGCTCCATCCAGCGCATGAGTGGGGCGCGCAGTGCGCTGTCCTCGCCGGGGATCAGCATGGGCGCGCCGTTAAGGCTGGCGGGAAAGTCCGTCCCCAGGCGCCCGGCGAGGTCGGGCGCGGTAAAAAAGGCCACGCCGCATTCGCCCAGCAGGTGGCTGTGGCCCTTTACGTCCAGTCCCGGCGGCATGGGGCGGTCGGCCAGCACCATGTCCAGGCGGTGGATGGCTAGATCCGCCAGCAGCCGTTCCAGCCTGTCCTCCCGGCAGGTCAGGCGGATCGGATCGGACAAGGCCAGCACGGGCGCGAGCAACTGGTGCGCGATGGATTTCGGCACCACGTCGGCGATGCCGACGCGGAATGGGGTGGCGAGTTCTTCCGGTCCGCCGCGCAGCAGCGCTTCCAGTTCTGCGCTGACCTGGAAAATCTCTTCGGCATAGGACAAGGCGAGCTTGCCGGTTTCCGACAGTTCCATGCGCCGCCCTTCGCGGTGAAACAAGGACGCCCCTACCCGCCGCTCGAACTGGCTGAGCTGGCCGGAGAGTGTCTGTGGCGTGAGGTGCAGCCGCTCCGCCGCCCGGTTGACGCCACCGTATTTGGCTACGGCGAGAAAGTAATGCAGGTGCTTGAAATTGAGCATGACGGTTCATCTTCATATTCGATATTTTCGAATTAAGCACCAAGAATTAACTGTTTGTCTCGAATTAAAACAGGCCTTCATACTGAACCCACCTTCATCCCCAATCAGGAGAACCGGATGCGCATCGATATCCAGACCCACGGTTTCAGCCTCACGCAGGGCCTGCGCGAGTATGTCGAGAAGCGCCTGGCCTACGACTTGTCCCATGCCGGCGACAGCATCATGCGTCTCACCGTGCGCCTGTCCGACATCAATGGCCCGCGCGGCGGAGACGACAAGCGTTGCCTGATCGAGGTGCGCCTGAAGCAGGCCCCCGCCGTGGTGATCGAGGATGTGGAGGCCGATCTCTATGTGGCTATCGACCGTGCCGCTGAACGTGCTGGGCGCACGCTGGCGCGACGCTTGGCGCGACAACGGGAATTCGCGCCGGACATACCGATAGCGCCGGAAGCTGAATCGCAGCCATGCCCCACAAACTGATCACCCTGGCGGCGCAGCGGCTGCGCGCCGGCGGCGTGGTGGCATTCCCCACCGAGACCGTCTATGGTCTGGGTGCCGATGCCCGCAACGAGAATGCGGTGCTGCGGGTGTTCGAGATCAAGGGGCGCCCCGCGGATCACCCTCTGATCGTGCATCTGGCCGAGGCCGGGCAGGCGAGCGCATGGGCCGCCGAGATAACCGAACCCGCGCGGCGGTTGATGGCGCGCTTCTGGCCTGGCCCGCTCACCCTGGTGCTGCCGGCGCGCGACGATATTCCCCGTGTGGTGACCGGTGGCCAGGATAGCGTGGCGCTGCGTGCGCCCAATCACCCCATGGCCCTGGCCTTGCTGCGCGAGTTCGGTGGCGCGCATGGTGGAGGCCTCGCCGCGCCGTCAGCGAATCGTTTCGGCGCGGTCAGCCCTACCGAGGCCTCGCATGTGCGCGCTGCCTTCGGAATTCAGGTGGACCAGATTCTGGACGGCGGCCCCTGCCGCTTTGGCCTGGAATCCACCATCGTATCCCTGCTGGAGGAACGGCCCCGCGTGTTGCGCCCCGGCCCGCTGCCGGTGTCCGCCTTGCGCGAAGCGCTGGGCGTAGACGGCATTCAGTACGGCTCACCTCCTGATTCAGCATCGTCCTCCACGCTGCGGGTGCCGGGCGTCCTGGCGGCCCATTACGCGCCCGCCACCCCCTTGGAGATTCACGCCATCGAAACCCTGCCCGCTCGCGCGACGACGTTGTTGGAACAGGGATTGCGCATCGCGGTGCTGCGCCGCAACCGAACACTGCGCGGCAAGGGGTTGCCGCCGAAGCTGCCCCAGTTTTTGCTGCCGGTCCGTGCGGAACCCTACGCACGCGGCCTGTATGCCCGCCTTCGGGAACTCGATCGTTTCGCCTTCGATTGCGTGCTGGTCGAAGCGCCTCCAGACGATGAAACCTGGTGGGCGGTCAACGACCGCCTGGCGCGAGCGGCGGTTGGGAGCGCGGGAGAGATACGGCCATGAGCGAGGCACTTGCCTGGGTGCTGTGGGCGCTGCCAGTCGCGGGAGTTCTGGCCATCGCTGTGGTGATGATCCGGCGCTCCAGGACGCGACGGCGGCGGTGCAAGGGCCGCCCAGTCTTCCTGTGGCACCGTTATTAAACGGCTTGTTCAGCAAGAGCTCTCGTGATGAAGACACCCATACTGTTAGCCGCCGCCCAATTCGCGCCGCGCCTGTTTCAAGGACACCGCCGCACCTGGATCGCTGCGGGCGTGGTTATGTTGATGATGTTCGGCCTGCTGATCTGGGCCGCCATCTCACTGATGGGCTGGTTCTTCGGTCAGGTGCAAGGCTGGAGCGCGACAGCGCCCGAGACCGCGCGGGATGCACTGGAGACGGTGGAGCGGCAGGTGGAACAGGCGGTCCCGGGCGCGCGCGAGAAAATCTCCGAATACGTGCCTCTCTTCAAGCCCGAGGGCAGGCTGCAGCGCGATGTATCCGGCACGGACTTCGTTCCCGTGGCGCGTTATCCAGGCCTCGTTCGCACCTACTGGCATCGCGAAGGCAGGCAGATCACCGTGCACTACGAGGGCCGTGCGGATTTCGCGGTAGTGCTCGACCATTACATCCAGGGCTTTGCTTCGCTGGGTTACACCCAGGACCTGCGGTCCGCCTCGCCCGAGTCCGAGACCCATGCCTGGATGAAGGGCAAGCAGCGCTATCTCGCGAAGATCATCGCCGAGCCCAAGGGCATGGTGTCCGTTCACATCGAAACCACGCTGGAATGATCAGGAACACCCAGCCTGAGTGGAACCGAACATGAATCCCACCTTCTCAATCGGTGAGCCCTGGATGTGGGCCGCCTTCAACGCCTGCGTGGTTGCCACGCGTAAACCCTCCACCTGAGGAAACACCCCATGTTCTCCATCCACGGCGTCACCGGGCAAACCTTTCGCGGCAGCCTTGAGCACCTGATCAAGGTGCCGGGCGCATTCGCCGCCCGACATGCCCGCGGCATCAACCGGGAAGGGGAGGAACTGGGCGTTGAATTCGAGCTCGCTCGGCGACGTGTGGCGGACGAACAGGATACCGACCCGCGCTATGCCCGCGCCGCGGCAGCCTACGCCCAGTCCCTGCATCCGGAACCACAGCGAGAGTCGGTGCGTCATGCCTATCAGGTCATGAGCCGGTCGGTGCTGACCATGCGCACCGAAGATACGGTGGAAGCCGCCTGGCGCCAGCTTATGGCACGCGGGGTGCGCCAGGCGCCGGTATTGGAGCCCGCCCGGGGCGTGGTGGGGCTGGTCTCGGAACGCGAGTTGCTCACCGTCATCGACCTGGAGGACAAGACGCCCACCGGAGGCCTCGCCCGTCCCGTACGCGAGGTGATGGTCAGCCCGGTGATCTGCGCCGACCCGGTCACCGACATCCGCCGCATCGCCCGCGTGCTGCTGGATTCCGACCTGTCCGCCCTGCCCGTGGTGGACGAGTCGGGCAGGCTGGCCGGCATCGTCTCGCGTGGCGACATCCTGCGCGCCACCCTGGCCGATCCCCCACTGAGCCTCTGGATATGACCCGCCGGAGCGGCCTGCCGATTGCCCTGGTCGCGGCGTCCGCCCTGGTTCTGCTGTCCACGGCCATGGCACAGGGCCGGCTGACCGGTCCGGACCGCGCCCTGCTCGATGCCCTTGCCGCCCTGGGTCACCCCATGGCGGACGGCTTCTTCCAGGCCGTGACCTGGCTGGGCTCGGGCTATCTGCTGGCGCCAGCGGTACTGTTCCTGGTCGCCTGGCTGGCCGCGCGCGGGCAAGGCCCGGCAGCCTGGCGCATGGCCATCGCCTACTTTGGCGCCGCCCTCACCACATGGCTGCTCAAGCAGGCCATCGGCCGCGAGCGGCCCATGCTGCACCCGGCCCTGAGTGATTTCATCGGCATGGACTGGTCCTTTCCCAGCGGCCATACCACCCATGCCGCCGCCTTCGCCCTGGGCCTCTGGCTGTCCCTGGGCGGGCGTCGGCCGGAGACGCGCCACCTGGCCGTCCTGGCGCTGGGCGGGCTGGTGGGCCTGGTGGCGGTCTCGCGCCTGTACCTCCAGGTGCACTGGCCCAGCGACGTGCTGGCCGGACTGCTGGTGGCGGTCGGCTGCGCGGGGTTGGCGGCGGCCGCCACCCGGAAGGATCTGACAAACGGGAGAACACCATGAGAAACAAGTTCCTCGGCACCGGCGAGCCTGGCTGGCGCCCCCTGCGCAAACTCGGGGTCATCGTCGCCGGCCTGCGCTATGCGGTGCTGCACGACTTCAGCGTGATGTACAAGGTGGCCATCTCGGTCGCCGTGCTGGGCGTCGCCCTGTGGCTGCACGACTGGGTGGACGCGGCGCTGATCCTGCTGGCTACCGGCCTGGTGGTGGCGGCGGAACTGTTCAACACCGCCATCGAGGCCCTGTGCGATTTCGTCGAGACCCGCCACAACGAGAAGATCGGCATCATCAAGGACATCGCCGCCGCCGCCACGGGCATGGTGATCCTGGCCTGGTGGATCGTCCTGGTGGTGGAAGCCGTCCGCATCTGGCCGCGCTTCACGGCCGCCCTGGGGTGAGCGAAGCCATGTCCCGCCAACCCTACGCCGGCCGCGAAGCCGTCCCGCCAACCCGGGCACAGTGATTTTCGTGGCCCCGGAATGAAATCGGATCCCTCCTGTCCACCTGAAGACCATGACACCAATCCAATCCCACTCCCCCCTGCTCGAAGTCGCCGTTACCCTGCTCATCCCTTCGCTCATCCTGATGCAGTTCTCCAAGCCGGAGCACCTGGGCGCGGCGGGCGCGCTGGTCCTGGCGTTGGCTTTCCCCATCGATTGGGGCCTACGAGAACTGGCACGCAGCCGCAGGTTCAGCCTGTTCGCCGGACTGGGCATCGTCAGCCTGCTGCTCACCGGCGGCATCGGCTTGCTGGAACTGGACACGCGCTGGCTGGCGGTGAAGGAGGCCGCCGTGCCCGGCGTGCTGGGTCTGATCGTCGCCGCCTCGGCGCTGACGCGCCGGCCGCTGGTACGCGTGCTGCTCTATTCGCCCCTGCTGATCGATACCGGGCGGGTCGACGCGGCCTTGGCCGAGCGCGGTAACCTGGCGGTCTTCGAGGCCCGTTTGCGCCGTGCTACCTGGATGCTGGCCGGTTCCTTCGCCTTTTCGTCGGTCATGAACTACATCCTCGCCACCTGGATCGTCACCAGTCCGGCGGGCTCCGCCGCCTTCAACGAGGAACTCGGGCGCTTGACCATGTTGAGCTATCCCATGATTGCCCTGCCCGCCACCTTGATCATGATGGCCGTGCTCTGGTACCTGGCCGTCGGCGTGAAACGCCTGGCCGGGCTGAGCCTGAGCGACGCGCTACACGGCAAATAGGCCGCCCCCATGCGTCCCTTTTCCCCCCTTTATGCGCGCGCCATGCAGTGGGCCCGCCACCGCCACGCCCCCGTCTACCTGGGAACGATCAGCTTCGCCGAATCGTCCTTCTTCCCGGTGCCGCCGGACGTGATGCTGGCGCCCATGTGCCTGGCCCGGCCCGAGCGCGCCTGGGGTTTTGCCCTGCTCACCACCCTGGCTTCGGTGGCGGGCGGGTTGGCGGGCTACGCTATCGGCTATTTCGCTTTCGAGTCGATCGCGCCCTGGCTGCAAACGACGCAATACTGGGCAAGCTACCAGAGCGCCGTGGACTGGTTCGAGAACTACGGTTTCTGGGCCGTGTTCATCGCCGGCTTCTCACCCATTCCCTACAAGGTCTTCACCATCGCCGCCGGGGTTCTGTCCATGGTACTGCTGCCCTTCGCCCTGGCCTCGCTGGTCGGGCGTGGCGCTCGCTTCTACCTGGTCGCAGGGCTGATGAAGTGGGGTGGCGCGCGTATGGAATCAGCCCTGCACCGCTACGTGGATCGTCTTGGCTGGGCCACGGTGGCCCTGGTCGGGGCGGGCCTGCTGCTGACCCAAGTCTGGAAGGAGTTATCGACATGAACCCGGAACAGCAACGCGCCTTACTGGCCATCGCACTGTTCGCAGCCTTCGCCGACGGCGAGAAGCACGACCGCGAGCGCGACGAAATCCGCCGTATCGCCGATTCCCTGGCCGGGGAGGCCGGCGCGCCCGGCCTGGCCGGGATCTATCAGGACGTGCTGCTCAAGCGCCTCCGCCTGGAAGCCGCCGCCGCCGCGCTGTCGGATACCGGCGAGCGCCAACTCGCCTATGAGATGGCGGTGGGCGTGTGCGAGGCCGACGGCGGCTTGAGTGACACGGAGCGCCGCTTTCTGGACGAGCTGAAGAGCCTGCTCAGGCTGGACGCGCCGCCGGTGGAACTGATCGAGGGCGAAGCCGACGCCATCGTCGAGCTTTCCCAGGCCGCAGCGCCGGGGCCGATGGTCGCGGCGCAAGCCGGGGTGAGTGACACGGAACTGGATGTATCCATCCTCAACGCCAGCCTGCTTAACGGTGCGCTGGAACTGTTGCCCCAGTCCTGGGCGTCGATGGCCATCATCCCGCTGCAAATCAAGATGGTCTACGGCATCGGCAAGGCCCATGGCGTCAGTCTCGATCAAGACCACATCAAGGAATTCATTGCCGCCGCCGGTGTCGGCCTCACCTCGCAATACCTCGAACAGATCGGCCGCAAGCTGATCGGCGGGTTGCTCGGCAAGGCGGCGGGCAAGACCTTCGGCAAGGTGGGCAGCGCTGCCGCCGGCATGGCGTTCTCCTTTGCCACCACATATGCCCTCGGGCAACTCGCCAAACGCTATTACGCCGGCGGACGGCGCATGGATACGGCGCTGCTGCGCGACACCTTCCAGAACCTGCTGGGGCCGGCCAAACAGATGCAGACCCAGTACCTGCCGCAAATCCGACAACAGGCCGAAACCCTCGACATGGGGCGGGTGATGGCCATGGTGCGCGGTACCTGACCCCCCCTCGAATGACAAAGGAAATCGACATGAAAGATGCTAAATCCGACACCCCGAAAACCTATCTCGGCTTCCGCCTGGCGGTGGGCGTGGTCGGGCTGGCCCTCATCGCCCTGTTCGTCATGTTGGGCAGCGTGTCGATGAAGCAATCGGCCACCACAGAAGCGTTGGCTACCCAGGAATCCCTCCGCGAGGGCATCGCGTCGGCACCTGCCGGGGAATAGGGTCTGTCGGGCCTCGGCGCATTTCCCGCAGCGCACGCTGTCAGGTGAAGGTTGCCACCAAGGCACGCCGTTTTAGTCATTCCCATCCCATGCAACCGAGGAGATGTTCATCATGCCAACCCAGCCCCCCATCGTTGCCGCCACGGATTTCTCCAGCGAAGCGAACCGTGCCGTTCTGCGTGCGGCCCTCATCGCCAAGCAACAGGACGCGGAACTGCATCTTCTGCATGTAATCGCGCCCCTCGCTCTTTACCCCGGGCAGGATGTCGGGCCCGCCGATGGCGGTGCCATCCCGGCTACCCTCGGCGAGCATGCCGAAGCTACCGCGCGGGTGCTGCGCGAACGCTACGACATCCGCGTCCATGTGGCGCAACGCGTCGGCCGGGTGCATAGCCGGATCGCCGACTACGCCGTCGAGGTAGGTGCCGGCCTCGTGGTGGCCGGCGCGCGCGGCCAAAGCCCGCTGTTGCGCCTGCTGCTCGGATCCACCGCCTGGCGGCTGCTGCGGGTGTGCCGGCGTCCGGTGCTGATCGTGCGCGGCGAGCCGGTCGCGCCCTATGGCCGGGTACTGGCCGCGGTGGATTTCTTTCCCCATAGCCACGTCGTGGTCGAGTGGGCGCGCCGACTGGCGGCGGACGGGCATCTGCGGCTGATGCACGCGCTGGAGCCCCTGGACGAAAGCGACCTTCGCGCCAAGGGGGTGGACGGCGCGGCGATCAAGCAGGGGCACGAAGAGATGCGCGTCATTGCCGAGAACCTGATGGCCAATCTGTGTGCCAGCGTGTCCGGCGAGGAGAAAACCAGGATCGAAAGCCTTATCGAGCCAGGTTATCCCCCAACCCGTATCCTGGAATCCGCCGCCGACTGGCACGCGGATCTGGTCGTGTTGGGGCGGCAAGGCCGCGGCGGACTGGAGGATTTCCTGATTGGAAGCGTGAGCAAGGATGTGGCGCAGGAAGCGGTTTGTGACGTGCTGCTGGTAGGGCAGGACTAACCGGGTACACGTTGGGGGAGGCGAGGGCTTTCATGCGCCGTGCCCTGGATGGCGGCCTCCCCAGCCTGTGTAACAGCAACGCCGACCCTTTGCGAGAAGATGGAAACATGACCACTCCAATTCCCTGGCACAAGCAATCCGCCGAAGCCGCGTGCGCGGTTCTAGGGGTCGACCCGGCGCGCGGACTGGCGCCCGACGAAGCCAACCCGCGCCTGGCGCGTTACGGCGAGAACAGGCTGGTCGAAGCCACGTCGCGCCCTGCATGGCTGAAATTCCTCGACCAGTTCAGGAACTTCCTGGTCATCGTGCTGCTGTTCGCCGCCGTGCTGGCCTGGACGGTGGGCGACCTGAAGGACGCGGTCGTGATCCTGCTCGTCGTGGTGTTCAACGCCACGCTGGGTTTTTATCAGGAGCACCGGGCGGAACAGACCCTGGCGGCCTTGAAGAACATGCTGGCGGCCCGCGCGCGCGCGCGGCGCAACGGGCAAGTCGTTGAACTGGATGCGGCGTTGCTGGTGCCCGGCGATATCGTGCTGCTGGAGGCGGGCGACCGCATTCCCGCCGATGGGCGGCTGCTGGCGGCCCACGCCCTGGAGGTCGACGAAGCGGCTTTGACCGGCGAGTCCCATGCGGTGGGTAAATCCGTCGCCGCGCTGGCGGAAGCCGACTTGCCGTTGGGGGATCGACTCAATCTGCTCTACATGAACACCGTCGTTACGCGTGGTCGCGCCGAATTGCTGGTCACCGCCACCGGCATGGCCACCGAGATGGGGCGCTTGGCCGGCATGATCGCCGCCGCCCCCGAGTCGGATACGCCGCTGCAAATCCAGCTCGACACCCTGGGCAAGAAACTCGCCGCCATCGCCGGTTTGGTGGTGACGCTGATCTTCATCCTCGATTTCGCCCGCGGCCTGCCCTGGACGGAGGCGGCCATGACTGCCGTGGCCCTGGCGGTGGCTGCCATTCCCGAGGGCCTGCCGGCGGTGGTGACGGTGACGCTGGCCATCGGCATGTGGCGCATGGCGAAGAACCGGGCGATCCTGAAAAAACTCTCCGCCGTGGAATCCCTGGGCTCCACCACGGTGATCTGCTCCGACAAGACCGGCACCCTGACCCTGAACCAGATGACCGCCTGCGCCGGGTGGTTCGCCGGGAGCCGGCTCTCGGTGAGCGGCGAGGGCTATCGGTCGGAGGGCGAAATCCGTCTGGACGAGCCCGGGCATGACTTGCGCGCCCTGCTGCTGCCCATGGCGCTCTGCACCGACTCGCGCGTGCGCGACGGGGTGCTGATCGGCGACCCGACAGAAGGCGCCTTGTGGGTGCTGGCGCAAAAGGGCGGCCTGGACCCGGAATACGAACAGGCCGAACAGCCGCGCATCGGCGAAATTCCGTTTGATTCGGCACACAAGTTCATGGCCACTTTCCACCATGCCGGCGAGGTGGTGGAGATGTTCATCAAGGGCGCGCCCGACGTGTTGCTGGCGCGCTCGGCCGCGTGGTTGTCCGACGCGGGGGACACGCCTCTGGCCGATGCTATGCGCGCCCGCATCGAGGGCGAAAACGAGCACCTCGCCACCCAGGCCCTGCGGGTGCTGGCGGTGGCACGGCGAGTGATTCCTGCCCGCGATTTCGACCCGGCCGGCGACCTCATGGCCTGGGCGCAAGGCTGGACCTTCCTCGGCCTGGCCGGGCTGATGGACCCGCCGCGCGCCGAGGCGAAACGTGCCATCGCCCAATGCAAGGACGCGGGCATCCAGGTCAAGATGATCACCGGCGATCACAAGCTCACCGCCGCCGCCATCGGCCGCGAACTGGGCCTGACCGGCGGGGTGGTCAGCGGCGCGGAACTGGATGCCATGGCGGATGCCGGACTGACCCGGCGCATCGACCGGATCGACGTGTTCGCCCGCGTCTCGCCGGCCCACAAGGTGAAGATCGTCCAGGCACTCAAGGCCGACGGCCACGTCGCCGCCATGACCGGCGACGGCGTCAACGACGCCCCCGCGCTGAAGGCCGCCGACATCGGCGTGGCCATGGGCATCACTGGCACCGCCGTGACCAAGGAAGCCGCGACCCTGGTGCTGACCGACGACAACTTCGCCACCATCGTCAGGGCCGTGGAGGAAGGCCGCGTGGTCTACGACAACATCGTCAAGTTCGTGCGCTTCCAGCTCTCCACCAACATCGGCGCGATTCTCACCGTGCTGGCTGCCACCCTGCTGGGCTGGCCGGCGCCGTTCACGGCGATCCAGCTGCTGTGGATCAACATCATCATGGATGGCCCGCCGGCCATGACCCTGGGCATCGAACCCGCCCGCCCCGGCATCATGCATGACAAGCCGCGCCGCCAGTCGGCGCAGATCCTCACTGGTGGGCGACTGGCGCGACTGGCGCTGTATGGCGTGACGATGATGTTCGGCACCCTGTTCATGTTCCAGCACGGCCTGGCGATCCAGGGACAAAGCTATGCCCTGACCATGGCTTTCACCACCTTCGTGCTGTTCCAGTTCTTCAACGTCTTCAATGCCCGCGCCGAACACGGCAGCGCCTTCAATGCCAATTTCTTCCGGAACGGCAAGCTGTGGCTGGCCCTGGCGGGGGTGCTTGCCTTGCAGGTGATGGCGGTGCATTGGCCGCCCGCCCAGGCCCTCTTCGGCACGGTGGATTTGCGGCTGGAGGACTGGCTGAAGGCGGCGGTGGCCGCATCCAGCGTGCTGCTGCTGGACGAGGCGCGCAAGCTGGTCGCACGCCTGCACCCCGGCGGCCGCCGCCGGTCGCGCTTGATGTGATGCCACGACTCAACCAGGAGCCCGGACCATGCTGGAACACCTGAAGTCCTTCGAACGCTTCGTCGTCGCTGCCCTTATCCTGATGATGGCGGCGGTGGTTCTGCTGGCAGTGGGCGAACTGGCCTGGATACTGGTCCTTGACGTGATCTCGCCGCCGGTGCTGATCCTGGAGGTGGACGAGTTGCTGGAATTGTTCGGCCTCTTCCTGCTGGTGCTGATCGGCATCGAGCTGCTGGAGACCATCAAGCATTACTATACCGACGGGAAAATCCGCCTGACCGTGATCTTCACCGTGGCCCTCATCGCCCTGAGTCGCAAGATCATCATCTTCGAACCGGAGAAGTACGACCCCATGACCCTGGTGGGTATCGGCACCATCATCCTGGCCCTGGTGGCCGGATTCTGGGTCACGGTGACCCTGGGGCGGACCGATCGGCATCATTACTGAGCCTTGCCCTGTCTCCCGAGGGGTCCCCTGAGTTCTACTTCTTCCGACCCTTTTGTTGTGGCACGTGGGGTTGGGTCTCCCTCCAGATGCGAGCGCCATCCTGCAGCAGGAAGTCCAGGAAGCGACGCGTGGTATGGGACAGCTTCTTGCCCTTAAGGTGCACCGCGTACCATTTCCGGACCAGGGGGAAGTGTTCCACATCCAGCACGGCCAGCAGGCCGGATTCCAGTTCCAACCCCAGGTTGTGTCGCGACAGCACGGAAATGCCCAGGCCAGCCATCACCGCTTGCTTGATGGCCTCACTGCTGCCCAGTTCCATGTAGACCTTCGGCGTAAGGCCATGCTGGGCGAACAGCCGGGTGCGGGCCTGTCGGGTACCCGAGCCGGGCTCCCGTGACAGGAAGCGCTCCTCGGCGATGCGCGCCAGGGGGATTTTGCGTTCACCCACCAGGGGATGGTCGGGGGGCGCCACCACCACCAGCGGATTGTCCAGGAAGTACTCCACCTCCAGGTCCATGTTCTCTGGGATGGTGCCCATGATCACCAGATCATCCAGATTGCCTTCCAGGCGTTCCACCACCCGGGACTGGTTGGTGATGGTGAGTCGGGGCTCCACCGCCGGGTAATCCCGCAGGAACACGCCCAGCAGGTGGGGCATGAAGTACTTGGCGGTGGTGATGGCGGCCAGGTTCAAGGGCCCGCGCACGCCTTCCTCCAGGCCGGTCATGTCTTCCCCCAGCACGCGCATGCGATCCAGCACGTCCTGGCTGGCCTCGAACAGCTCGCGGCCCGCATCCGTCAGGAACAGGCGCTTGCCCATGTGCTCCACCAGGGGCAGGCCCACGCTCTCTTCCAGGCGCTTGATCTGGATCGATACCGCCGGCTGGGTGAGATGCAACTCTTCCGCCACCCGGGTGAAGGACAGGTGGATGCCCAGGCTGCGGAACAGGCGCAGCTGATGGAGGGTGACATTGCGCAGTCTCATAGCGTTTTGATTAATTAACAATCGTTAATGTTTCACATAATAACAATTAACTGTTGTTGATTGTTCGGCCTACCTATAGTCACAACCGTCTGGTGGGAATCACGCCAGCCGGGAAGCGCAAGTGGCCTGGCTGACGGAGTTCCACCGAGTAATGCGAACACCTGAACAAGGACTCACCATGCCTGAACAGACTGCAAACACCACGGATGCCCTGGCTGGGCTCAGCGGCCAGGCCCTGGCCCGCGCACGCCGCGCCATGCTATCCCAGATAGGCAAGAAAGGCCTCGGCATGACCACGGCCCCCAGCGGCGCTGCGCGGCAACGGGCTCGGAACACACAGCCCGCGGCTTCCATGGCCGCGCCGGCTAACCCCATAAACCAAGAGCCTCCCGCGAAGGCTGAGACGCTTCCGGAAGCGCCTGCCGAGGAAATCATCGAGCCTGCCATCGAGGCTGCGATTGCTTCGGCGACCGATGCGGTCTGTGAAGGGGCGAACGCGATGAGCTCCAGCGACTATTGCCGCATGCGCCGCCAGGCCCTGGCCACACATGGCAAGAAGGCCTTGCCGGCCAAACCGGGGGCTGGCAAGCATGGCGTGTCCCAGACCGGCAACGGACAGTCCTACGCCCGCCAGCGTCGCGCGGAGCAAAGCCTGAATGGGCGGGGCAAGGCCCCCGCGTCCCGCCCCAGCGGCAGGGTCCGTCCCGAGATGGAAGCCCCCGCCAAGGTGGAAACCGGCACCACCTTGTCCGGCAGCAGCGTGACCGGCACCCAGGTGGAACGTACGACCAAGGTGACCGGCAATGAGCCCGGCTCCTGCCGCGCCATCACCGGCACCGAGTACATCGGTAGCGAGCAGTTCGAAGGCTTCTGCTCCAGCAAGCCGGTCCCCGCTGCGGCCAAGGTGGGCGCCAGCGCTACCAGCCGGGGCCAGATCGTGAGCGGCACCGAGGTGCGCCGCAGCGTCACAGTCACCGGCGGCGAGGCGGGCACCTGCAAGCCGGTGACCGGCACCGAATATCTGGGCAGCGAGAACTTTGCCGAGTTCTGTGCCGGCAAGGGCATGACGGACCGTCCGGAAAAAGCCCCCATGGGCATGACCGCCCGCAAGGGGCTGGCCGTCAGCGGCAGCGACGAAGCCCGGGCGGTGTCCGTCACCGGCGCCGAAGCGGGGGCCAAGCGGGGCATCACCGGCTCCCAGTACAACGACGCGGGCATTTCCCGCCTCACCATTAACGGCCCCAGCAAGGTGGCCCTCACCCATACGATTGCCGGCCGTCCCGTGTCCGGCATCGAGGTGGGCCGGTCCATCAAGGTCACCGGCGACGAGGCTGGTTCCTGCCGCGCCATCTCCGGCACGGAATATCTGTCCAACGAGCAGTTCCAGAGCATCTGCAATGCGCGCCCGGAACAAGGCCCGGCCAAGGTGGGGGAGGCCGCCAGCGAGCTGGGCCAGCGCATCACCGGCAACCTGGTGGAACGCACCAGCAAGGTCACGGGCAACGAGCCCCGGGCCGAAGGCCATATCACCGGTTCCCAGTACGAGCGGGGGGCTGCCCGGGGCGAGGCGCCGGCCAAGGTGCGGGAAGCCCGCACCCTGGGGGGCCGGCCCATGACCGGCGTGATGGCGGGGGCCGCTTTCCCAAAATTGACCGGTGACGAGCACGGCGGGTGCCAGCGCGTCACCGGGATCGAGCAAGCCGTTTCCGCCGCTTGCGCCGCTGCACCCATTCCTGCCGCCGCCAAGGTGGATGTGACTCACACCCTCTACGGTCAGACCGTATCCGGCACGCCCCTGGGGCGGGGCGGCAGGGTCACCGGCGACGAGCCGGGCAGCCACCTGGCCATCAGCGGCACGCCCTACGCGGCCAGCGAGCAGATGATGGGCGGCTATCAACCCGACGCCACGCAAGGGGATGTCAGCCCCCTCCAGGCCCATCCCCGCTTCCAGCCTCCCGGCCGTCCCCGGGCCATGGCCATGAGCATGCGGGCTGCCGAACCCCGGCCGGAATCCTTCAGCGTCTCCTCTCCGGCGCGGGAGTCCTTCGGCCGCATTACCGGTACCGGCTACGGCGGCGCCGGTCGCATCACCGGTCCCGTGAACATGGCCTCCGGCCTGGTGTCCGGCACCCCCGAGTTCCGTTACCGGGATGACAGCCACATCGGCTTTGGTCCTTTCTCCGCTCCGGCTGCCGCGCCTGTTCCGGAAGCGCCGGCCCGCAGCATCACCGGCGAAGGCCGGGACGATGGCGCACGCATCACCGGTGACGACTGGGCCCGCAGTGGCCGGGTCACCGGCACTGAAGGCCGCTGGGCCCAGGGCCGCAACGTCACCCTGCGGGGCGAGGGCCGGGGCATGGGCGCCAGCGCCTGGGCCAACAAGGGCATCGAGAAGCCGGAAGTCCCCCTGGCCAAGGTCACGGGCAGCAGCGGCAACGCCGGCAAGGGCGCGGTCATCACTGTGTCCGGCGGGGCCCGGGGCTAAGGCGCGGAGAGATCCATGAATACCCGTAACGCCTACGCCCTCCGCGCCAAAGCGCAAAACTCCCAGGCCCAGCGCAGCCGCCAGGCGGGTCGGGGCAGCGTCCAGGAGCATGCCCATGACCATGGTCATCACCATGCGCCCTATGGTCTTGGTACCCCGGCTGCGACGCTCCAGACCCGGCCGGCGGACAGGCTGCTCAACGGCGAGCCAGTCCTGCGCCACCCCCTGGCGGACCGGGCTATGAACGCCCGCCTGGCCCACTGCGAGGATTCGGTGAAGGGTCGCTTCGACGCCATTGCCCCCACCCTGCGCAGTCTGTCCGCCCAGCAACACCTGGAGGATTTCCCCGCCCGGGCCCAGCAGATCGCCTTGAACCAGTTGGGCTACCCCCTGCCCACGGGCATCCTGGAAGACGCCTGGGTGGCGGGGTTGAACCTGAAGTCCCTCTATGCCCACTGCGCCTTTGAGTCCTTGAAGGCCGCCGTCGCCCAGTTTGCCCGGGACATCAAGGCCCAGCTGGAAGTGGTGCAGGACACCCGCAACTTCTTCCTGGATTGCGGCTATCACGCCGTGGACATCAGTCCCTGCGCCGATGGCCGTCTGAAGGGCCTGTCCCGCTACATCCTGCGCCTGCCGCTGACTTCCCTCACCCGCCGCAAGGCCTATGCCGGCGCCCTGTTCGACGTGGAGACCGACCTGCGCCACTGGGGCGAAACCGAGCTGCGCCGCTTCCGGGAAGGGGTGCCCACCACGGCGGACGCCGGCACCCGCTATCTGAAGGTTGCGGTGTATCACACCAGTTCCTCCAACCCCTGTGTGGAAGGCTGCGCCGCTCACGGCAGCAACGAGACCAAGGCCATCGAGGCGGCCCTGGAGCGCCTGAACCAGTTCCGCCAGGCCATCCAGAACGCCTACTGCTGCGGCGCCAACACCGACATCCTGCTGATCGGCGTGGATACGGATACCGACGCCATCAAGATCCACATCCCCGACAGCAAGGGCGAGCTTTCCGCCTACCGCTTCGTGGACAACGCCCAGCTGTACCGGGACACCGCCCGCATGTCGGCCGACGCCGCCCGGGCCGCCGTGTACGAGGCCATCCGCACGGCCAGCCGCAAGGACGGCTGGGGCGCAGGCCAGGGAGAGCCCCACGACGGCATGCGTCGCCTGATCGGCAATCTGCTGGTGAACAACTTCTCCCAGATCGAGTACGTCAACGACCTGTACGACGGCCGCTACCAGGACATCGGCCACGCCGAGCGCTACATCAGCGTGGGGGACGGCTTCGAGGAAGTGCAGATGCGGAACGTGGCCTATTACGCCCACCTACACACCCTGGAGGAAGGCGTGGCGGACATGGACGTGGGCATCAAGATCTTCAAGGGTCTTAACGTGAAGCACGGCCTGCCCATCCCGGTGGCCATCCACTACCGCTATGACGCCAAGGTGCCCGGCGCCCGGGACCGGGTGGCGGCCAAGGCCCGCCGGGTGCGGGACGCCATTCGGGCCCGCTACCCGGACCTGGCGGCCCAGGGCCTGCTGGCCTGCTGGCTGTCGGTGCAGGACCTGCCCACCGGCAGTCCCATCGAAACCGTGGAGGACTGAGTCATGAAGGTCATGCAAGTGGAAAAGACCTTGGTGTCCACCAACCGCATCGCCGACCTGGGCCACCGGCCCCTGCTGGTGGTGCGCGAGAAGGCGGGCGGTGCGCGCCAGGTGGCGGTGGACGCCATCGGCTGCATCCCCGGCGACTGGGTGATCTGCGTGGGCTCCTCCGCCGCCCGGGAAGCCGCCGGCAGCAAGGAGTTTCCCTCGGACCTGACCATCGTCGGGATCATCGATCACTGGTCTTCCGATGAGGGGAAAGCCTGATGGACATCTACCAGGTGCGCTCCGAACTCGTGGCGACCCGCCGGGTGCCCGGGCTGAAGCTGATGTCCCTGCGGGTGCTGGCGGACAGCAAGGGCGCCTTGTCCGTGGCCTGCGATCCGGTGGGCGTGCCGCCGGGCAAGTGGGTGTTCACCGTCAGCGGCTCCGCCGCCCGGATTGCAACAGGCGATACCAAGGTCCTCACCGACCTGACCATCGCCGGAATCATCGATCAATGGGATCCGGCAACCTGACCGCCGGTGTTTTTCAACTAACTGTTTTTGTTGTGTTTTTTTAAACCGTAAGGAGAACTGAAATGGCTGCTGTGACCGGAATTGCTCTTGGAATGATTGAAACCCGTGGCCTGGTGCCCGCCATCGAAGCGGCGGACGCCATGACCAAGGCCGCCGAAGTGCGCCTGGTGGGCCGCGAATTTGTGGGTGGCGGCTACGTCACCGTCATGGTGCGCGGCGAGACCGGTGCCGTGAACGCCGCCGTCCGCGCTGGTGCCGACGCCTGCGAGCGTGTCGGCGACGGCCTGGTGGCTGCCCACATCATCGCCCGCGTCCACTCCGAAGTGGAAGGCGTCCTGCCCCAGGCCGCTTGAACCAACCCCTGATTTGTTCTGAACTGAAGGAGAAACGAAATGGCTGAAGTGACTGGAATTGCCCTGGGCATGATCGAAACCCGTGGCCTGGTGCCCGCCATCGAAGCGGCGGACGCCATGACCAAGGCCGCCGAAGTGCGCCTCATCGGCCGCCAGTTTGTCGGCGGCGGCTACGTCACCGTCCTGGTGCGCGGCGAGACCGGTGCCGTGAACGCCGCTGTCCGTGCCGGCGCCGACGCCTGCGAGCGTGTCGGTGATGGCCTGGTGGCCGCCCACATCATTGCCCGTGTCCACTCGGAAGTGGAAGGCATCCTCCCCAAGGCGCCCAGCGCCTGACCCCCCGGCCCATCGGGCCAACTGAATTGATTTGAAGGAGAACTGAAATGGCTGCTGTGACCGGAATTGCCCTTGGAATGATTGAAACCCGTGGCCTGGTGCCCGCCATCGAAGCGGCGGACGCCATGACCAAGGCGGCAGAAGTGCGCCTGGTGGGCCGCGAATTCGTCGGCGGCGGCTACGTCACCGTCCTGGTGCGCGGCGAGACCGGCGCCGTGAACGCCGCCGTGCGTGCCGGTGCCGACGCCTGCGAACGAGTCGGTGACGGTCTGGTGGCAGCCCACATCATCGCCCGCGTCCACAGTGAAGTGGAGGGCGTGCTGCCCGGCGCACCCAGTGCCGCCGGCGGCGGCCGGGACGCCGAGGTCACCCGTAGCTGAGGGCTGAGCCATGTCTGCCAACCCCCGACTCGCCGGTTACCTGACCCAGGCCCTGGACCACGAGCTCTCCGTGGTCCAGCAGTACCTGACCCAGGCCTGCCTGTGCGAGCTCTGGGGCGAAGCGGGGCTGGCGGCCTACTTTCGCCGGGAGGCCAACGAGGAGCAGGGCCACGCCGCCAAGCTCATCTGCCACCTCCTCAGCCTGGGTCAGGCCCCCAACGGCACCCGGCTGCGGCCGGTGCGTCCGGGCCGGGACCTGCGGGAGATGCTGCTGGTGGACCGGGCCCTGGAACTGGACGCGGTGCTGCTCTACCAAGATGCCCTGCGCTACGCCCAGCGTTGCCGGGATGCCACGGCGTCCGCCCTGTTCGCCGAACTGCTGGCGGACGAGGAGGGTCACCTGGCGGAACTGGATCGCATGTTGGCCGACTTGGCCGAGAAGGGCTGCGACCCGGCCCGTTTTCTGGAGGAGGTCTGTCATGCCTGAACTGTATGAAACCGCCCCCGCCGGCTGGCAGGTGCAAGCCAGGCCCCCGGTGATGACCCGGCGCTTCGAATTCCCCGACTACGCCGCCACCCGGGGCTTCCTGGATGGCCTGGCCAAGCTGTCGGAAACCAGTGGCTATTACCCGGACCTGAATTTCGCCAAGACCCATGTCAGCGTCAGCGTGGGGGCGCGGGATGCGGAACTGGGCCCGGACGACTTCACCTTTGCTGGCCAGGTGGACGCCCTGGCCAGCGCTGGCCGGGCGGGCTGAGGCCACGCCATGCGCGGCGGCGTGCTGGCCCTGGTCAACCTGAAAGGGGGCTGCGGCAAGACCACCCTGGCCATGAACCTGGCCGCCGGTCTGGCCCGGCAGGGCCGCGTCGCCCTGGTGGATGCCGATCCGCAAGCGGCCTCGCGGCATTGGCTGGAGTGGAGCCAGGGCAACGCGGACGACGCGCTGCCTAGCGTGATGACGGCCGACGGCGATCCCGTCGCCGCCATCGAAGCGGCGCGGCGGCGTCATGCCCAGGTGGTGGTGGATTGCCCGCCCTCCCTCGACATGGCCATCACCCGGGAGGTGATGACCCGCGCCGAGCGGGTGCTGATCCCGGTGTTGCCCTCGCCGCTGGATCTGTGGGCCAGCGCCGAGACGGTGGCGGTGGTGCATCAGGCGCGGGCGGCCAATCCTGCGCTCCGGGCCTGGCTGCTCATCAACCAGGCCGAACCCGCCAGCGCCCTGTCGCGCGTCTTCGCGCGCACCCTGGCGGGGCTGGAATTGCAGGTGCTGCCGGTGGTGGTGCGGCGGCGCGCTGCCTACCGCACGGCGGTGCTGGAAGGACGCAGTGTGTATGCCCTCGGGTATCGGGGCCGCGAGGCCGCCGCCGAGATCGATCAAGTGATCCAGGCCATTCAGGCTGGCTCGTAACAGGAGTGCGGAACATGAGCAAACTGGAAGACAAACTGGCCGCCAGCATCAAGCCGGGCAAAGCGGCGCCGACTGCGCCGACAAAGCGGGCCGTCGCGCCGAAAGCGGAGAAGGTAACCACGGAGAAGGCATCCACCGCACCGGTCATGCGGCCGGCCAGAACCGCTGCGGCGAAGGTGACGCCTTCGGATACGACGGCCGCGGCATCTCCTGCTCCCACCAGCAGCATCCTGCACCCGCGTCGGGTCTGGCCCGACTGACGGGGGCGCCGTCAGGCGCAAACAACCGGGTGTCTCCGGCGGATTCCGGCGCCCCCGGCACACCAGGACTTTGACTACGCAGTGTCTGAAACGGACCGACCATGACCTCCGCCGACAAGGGAATCCTGCACCGCTTCATGCCCTTCCTGGCCTGGTTCCCCATGAACCGGGAGACCCTGCGGGGGGACCTGGTGGCGGGCATCACCGTCACCCTGATCCTGGTGCCCCAGAGCATGGCCTATGCCCAACTGGCGGGCCTGCCGGTGGTCTATGGCCTGTACGCCGCCTTCATTCCGGTGATCGTCGCCTCTTTGTGGGGCTCCCTGCGCCAGCTCCACACCGGGCCGACTGCCATGCTGGCCCTGATGTCCGCCGCCGCGCTCTTGCCCCACGCCACACCGGGCAGCGACGACTTCATCCAGCTGTCCATCATGCTGGCCCTGCTGGTGGGGGTGCTGCGTCTGGTGCTGGGTCTGTTCCGCCTGGGGCTCATCGTCAACTTCCTGTCCCATCCGGTGATCATCGGCTTCACCAACGCCGCCGCCCTGATCATCGGCCTGTCCCAGCTCAACAAGCTGATCAACGTGCCCATGCCGCGCAGCGAGGTGTTCCTGGCGGACCTGTGGGTGGTGCTGCAGCAGCTGGGCAGCACCCACTGGCCCACGCTGCTGTTCGGCCTCACCGCCTTCGCCGTCATCTTCGGCCTGCAAAAGAAGTCTCCCCGCCTGCCGGCCATCCTCATCGCCATCCTGGTGACCACGCCGGTGAGCTGGCTGATCGGCTTCGAACGCAGCACTCAGACGCCCCTCGCCGCCATCCATGCCGAGGCCCTCCAGGCGGACATCCAGGCCTTTGTCGCGGCCCAGACCCAGGCAAAGGACAAGAATGCCGACGTGGCCCGCCTGCAGGCCGAGCTGGTCCGGCTGGAATCCCGGGAGGGGGGCGCGGACATCCAGCGCATCGAAGTTCAGGCGAGTCTGGAGCGGGCCAAGCTGGAACTGGCCCAGGCCCGCGCCGCCATCAACCGGCTGAGCGTGCAATTGCACCGTGCCGACCTGGTGGCGGAAACCGGGCCGGAGCGCGCTACCCGCTACGTGCTGGCCGGTGTGCGTCCCGAGGGCGAGCCCCTGGGCCTGGGCCACTGGCGCTTCGCCGGCATCCAGGGCGACCAGGTGAAGCTCACCGGTGGCGGCGAGGTGGTGGGGGCCATTCCCACCGGCCTGCCCGCCCCCAGCCTGCCGCCGGTGCAGTGGGATCTGGTGCTGCCCCTGTTGCCCGCCGCCCTAATCATGGCCCTGCTGGGTTTCATGGAGGCCACCTCCATCACCCAGGCCATCGTCGCCAAGACCCGCCAGCGGGTGGACATCAACCAGGAACTGGTGGGCCAGGGCCTGGCCAACATCGTCGGCAGTTTCTTCCAGGCCTTCGTGGTGAGCGGTTCCTTCTCCCGCTCGGCGGTGGCCGCCCGGGTGGGGGCCAAGACCGGTCTCTTCGCCATCGTCAGCGCCCTGGGCGTCATGGCGGTGATCCTGTTCCTCACCCCCTTGCTCTATCACCTGCCCCAGGCGGTGCTGGCGGTGATCATCATGCTGGCGGTGTTCGGCCTGATCCGGGTGAAGGCCCTGCTGGAGGCCTGGCGGGTGAACCGGCTGGACGCCCTGGTGGGCTGGGTGACCTTCTTCGCCACCCTGGCCATGGCCCCGGCCCTGGCCAATGGCATCCTGCTCGGGGTGGGCCTCACCGTGCTGCTCTTCATGGTGCGCAACATGCGGCCCCGGGCCGACATCCTGGGCCGCAACCCGGACGGTTCCCTGGGGGGCGTGGACAGCAACGGCCTCACCCCCCTGGGCAGCGGCTTCGTGGCCCTGCGCTTCGACGGCTCCCTCAACTTCGTCAACGCCGCCTACTTCGAGGAAAGCGTGCTGGCCGCCCAACTGCGCTTTCCCGAGGCCCGGGCCCTGCTGGTGGTAGGCAACGGCATCAACGACATCGACGTGTCCGGCCAGGAAAAGGTGCGGGCCCTGGTGCAACGCCTGGCCGACAGCGGCGTGGATCTGTATTTCAGCAGCCTGAAGCGCCAGGTGCGGGCGGTGTTCGAGCAGCCCGCGCTGGCAGCGGTGGTGCCCGCCGACCACGTGTTCAAGACCAAGGAACAGGCTTTGAGCGCCCTGGAGGCCCGTTACGGCGGCGCCGGCCAGCCAACGGATAACGGTGCGTCATGAGCTTCGAACCCGTTGTCCTGTTTTTCGTGTTGGGGGTGGCCGCCGGTCTGGCCCGTTCGGACCTGAAGATTCCGTCCAGCATCTACGACGCGCTGTCGATCTACCTGCTCCTGGCCATCGGCCTCAAGGGCGGGGTGAAACTGGCCGAGCATGCCGATGCCGGTATGCTTCTGGATGGTGCGGTGATCGTGCTGGCGGGGGCGCTGATTCCCCTCATCGCCTTTCCCATCCTGCGCTGGATGGGCCGTATGAACCGGGCCGACTCCGCCTCCATCGCCGCCCACTACGGTTCGGTGAGCGTGGTCACGTTCTCCGTGGGCGTGACTTTCCTGGCCCAGGAGGCGCAGGCCTTCGAGGGCTACATGATCGCCTTCCTGGTGTTGCTGGAAATGCCCGCGCTGGTCATCGGCGTGCTGCTCGCCCGGCACGGCCAGGGCACGGTGAAGTGGGGCAAGCTGCTGCATGAAGTGTTCTTCGGCAAGAGCATCTTCCTGCTCGCCGGCGGGCTGGTGATCGGCTACCTGGCCGGCCCGGAAGGCATCCAGCCCCTGGATGCCTTGTTCTTCGACCTGTTCAAGGGGGTGCTGGCCTTGTTCCTGCTGGAGATGGGCCTGGTGGCTGCCGGTCGGGTGGCGGATCTGCGTGCCCACGGCGCCTTCCTCATCGGCTTCGCCGTCGTCATGCCCTTGATCTCCGGTTTTCTGGGCACCCTGGTAGGCTGGTCGCTGGGCTTGAGCCTGGGCGGAACCCTGCTGCTCGCCACCCTCTACGCCAGCGCGTCCTATATCGCCGCCCCGGCGGCCATGCGCATCGCCGTGCCAGAGGCCAACCCGGGCCTGTCCATCGGCGCGGCCCTGGGCGTCACCTTCCCGTTCAACCTGTTCATGGGGATTCCGGTGTATTACTGGATGGCGCAAACCCTGTACCGCGTCGGAGCCTGAGATCATGAATACACCCAACCGCCTGCTCCTCACCATCGTCTGCGAGGCTGTGCTGGAACCCTTCCTGGAAGAGGAGCTGCCGCACCTCGGCGTGACCGGCTACACCATCACCGACGCCCGGGGCCTGGGCACCCACGGCCGCCGCACCGGCGCCTGGCGGAAGGAGGGCAACATCCGCGTGGATATCCTATGCGACCCGGGCCTGGCGGAACGGGTGGCGGAACACCTGCGCCGCGAATACGAGGCCAACTATGGCCTGCTGATCTTTTCGTCCCCCGTCCAGGTGCACAGCGCCTGAGGACGGCCTCAGATTTCACAGCCGGGGCATGAGCTCCGTTTCAGCGGCTTCGCCCCGGCGGGGCCGTTTTTTTTGCTGTGGTGTCCGCCCGTTCTCCGTCGTCGGGGAAGAGATCCTGGGTGGCGCTTTGCAGTATGGCCAGTATTGCCGGGTGGCTGACGCGGCGTTCCACGGAGATGCCATAGAAGCGTTCCGTGACCCCCTCCGGCCGGCCCAGTTCCACCAGGCCGTCCTGTTGGCAAATCTGTCCGGCGATGGTGGCGGGGGCAGGGAAGATGCCGTTGCCCTCCTGGCCGAAGGCCCGCATCAGGGCACTGTCGTCGAATTCGCCGACGATGCGGGGATGCACGTCCTGGGCCGCCAGCCAGCGCAGCAGACGTCCACGCATGGCGGTGCCTTCGCCGGGGATCAGCAGAGGGGCGCCCTCCAGGCAGGCTGGAAAGTCGCCCTGCAACTGTCCAGCCAGTTCGGGCTGGGCCAGCAGGGCCACGCCGCACTCCCCCAGCTTGTGGCTATAGCCCTTCACCTCGGCGTCTGTCGGCATGGGGCTGTCCGCCAGCACCAGGTCCAGGCGGTGGATGGCCAGTTCCCCAAGCAGGCGGGGCAGCTTGTCTTCCCTGCAGACGATGTGTACCGGCTCGGGCAAGGCCATGGCCGGTGCCAGCAGGTGGTAGGCGATGGATTTGGGTAGCACGTCGGCCAGGCCCACGCGGAACACCAGGGGGCGGTCGGTGGGGCTGCCCCGCAACACCTGCTCCAGCTCGCCACCGGTACGGAAGATATCCTCCGCGTAGGACAGGGCCAGCTGGCCCGTATCCGTCAGCTCCAGGCGGCGGCCCACGCGGCGGAACAGATGCACGCCCAGGTTGTCTTCCAGCAGGGCGATCTGGCCGGACAGGGTCTGGGGCGTCAGGTGCAGGCGCTCGCTGGCCCGGGTGATGCCGCCGTCCTTGGCCACGCGCCAGAAATAGTGCAGTTGCTTGTAGTTGATCATGTTCTGCAATGACGAATGATATGTAAGAAATATTCGAATTTTATTGATGTTTGAGGTGACCTACCATGAGGCCGTCATCATCTCCATGGAAGTATCGGATCATGGTTTTCGGTCTGTTCCATCAATATGGTTTTCACGTCCGGCCCTGCCCCGGGACACCACATGCCAGCCGCGCGTGGCGGCACCGGGAGGCTTGATATGGACCGGCGAGGTTTCCTTGCGGTGGCCGGAGTGGCGGGCGCGGCCCTGGCCATGGGCGGCTGTTCCGAGCCGCCTTACGCCAATGTGGATAGCGCCCAGCTCAAGGCCCTGCTGGACCAGGGAGTGCCCCTCTACGACATACGCCGGCTCGACGAATGGCGCCAGACGGGCGTGGTGGCTGGCAGCCGCACCCTGACTTTCGTCGATGGGAGCGGCCGCCTGAATCCGGACTTCCTGGCGCGTTTTACTGCCGAGGTGGCGAAGGATGCCCCGGTGGCCCTAATCTGCCGCACCGGCAACCGTACTCAGACCCTGGCCCGGGAGTTGGCAGCCCTGGGCTACACCCGCGTCTATAACGTGGAAGGCGGCATCACCCGGTGGCTGGGCGACGCGTTTCCCGTCGTCCGCCACTGAGAAAGCCCCAGGCATGGAATGGCCGAGCATGCCTTCACCCATAACCGTAGGCTTTTTCCAAGTCGATCTTTGATGTCATCCGAGGAGTCCATCCCATGAAACGCATCGTCCTGTTCCTGGCCACCAACATGGCCATCGTGCTGGTGCTCTCCATCACCATGCGCCTGCTGGGGGTAGAGCCCTACCTGAACGAGCAGGGCCTGAATCTCCAGGCCCTGCTGATCTTCGCCGCCATCATGGGCTTCGGCGGCGCCTTCATCTCCCTGGCCATCTCCAAGTGGACGGCCAAGATGTCCACGGGGGCCCGGGTCATCACCGACCCCCGCACGCCGGAGGAACTCTGGCTGGTGCAGACCGTCGCCCGCCAGGCCCAGGCCGCCGGCATCAAGATGCCCGAGGTGGCCATCTACGATTCCCCCGAGGTGAACGCCTTCGCCACGGGCATGACCAAGAACAGCTCCCTGGTGGCCGTGTCCACGGGCCTGCTGCGGGGCATGACCAAGGAAGAGGCGGAGGCGGTGCTGGGCCACGAGGTGAGCCATGCCGCCAACGGCGACATGGTGACCATGGCCCTGATCCAGGGGGTGGTGAACACCTTCGTCATGTTCCTGTCCCGGATCATCGGCCACACGGTGGACAAGGTGGTGTTCAAGAACGAGCGGGGCCACGGGCCGGCCTTCCTCATCACCGTCATCGTGGCCGAGCTGGTGCTGGGCATCCTGGCTTCCATCATCGTCATGTGGTTCTCCCGCCAGCGGGAATTCCGTGCCGACGCGGGGGGCGCCAGCCTGGCCGGGCGCCAGGCCATGATCAACGCCCTGAAGCGCCTGGGCAGCCTGCATCCGTCCCCCCTGCCGGACAAGATGGCGGCCTTCGGCATCGCCGGCGGCGTTGGTGGCGGCCTGAAGCGCCTGTTCATGACCCATCCGCCCATCGAGGAGCGCATCGCTGCCCTGGAAGCGGCCAATGCAGGGGTGCGACGCTAAATGGAACTCGCCAGCGTGGTCCCGCCGGTCTTCTGGGCCGGTTTTATCTTCTTCGTCCTGGCCATGCTGGCCCTGGACCTGTTCGTCCTGGGTGGCAAGTCCGCCCACAAGGTGAGTGCCCGGGAGGCCCTGGGTTGGACCGGGGTGTGGGTCACCCTGTCCCTGAGTTTCGCCGCCATGCTGTGGTGGTGGCTGGACGGCACGGCGGGCCGGGCGGTGGCCAACGCCAAAGCCCTGGAGTTCCTCACCGGCTATCTCATAGAGCTGTCCCTGTCGGTGGACAACATCTTCGTGTTCATCATGATCTTCGGCTTCTTCGCCGTGCCGACCGAGTACCAGCGCCGGGTGCTGATCTACGGCGTGCTGGGAGCCATCATCATGCGCGCCGCCATGATTCTGGGCGGAGCCTTGCTGGTGCAGCAGTTCCACTGGGTGCTCTACCTGTTCGGCGCCTTCCTGGTGATCACCGGCTTCAAGATGCTGATCTTCGCCGACAAGGAAGCGGACCTGAACGCCAATCCGGTGCTGAAGTGGCTGCGGGGCCACCTGCGCATCACCCACGAGTACCACGGCGAGAAATTCACGGTCATGAAGGACGGCGTGCGCTGGTTCACGCCCCTGTTCCTGGTGCTCATGCTCATCGAGACCTCGGACGTGATCTTCGCCGTGGACAGCATTCCCGCCATCTTCGCCATCACCACGGACCCCTTCATCGTCTTCACCTCCAACATCTTCGCCATCATGGGGCTGCGGTCCATGTATTTCCTGCTGGCGGATCTCAACGGCCGCTTTCACCTGCTCAAGTACGGCCTGGCCCTGGTGCTGGTGTTCGTGGGTGTGAAGATGCTCATTGCCGACCTTTACAACGTACCCATTGGCCTGGCCCTGGGCATCGTGGCTGTTATCCTCGCCACATCCGTGGCAGCCAGCCTGGCAGCCACCCGCAATAAGGAGGTCAACGCATGAAACATATGGAAAACCACCTGGAGCGCATGCTCTTCGCCAGCCGCTGGCTGCTGGTTCCCTTCTACATCGGCCTCATCCTGGCCCTGGCCCTGCTGCTGGTGAAATTCGTCAAGGAATTCATGCACTTCGTGCCCGTGGTGTTCACTGGCGAAGGGGGGGACGTGATCATCGGCGTGCTGACCCTGGTGGACGTGGTGATGGTGGCCAACCTGCTCATCATCATCGTCTTCGCCGGCTACGAGAACTTCGTCTCCCGCTTCGACGCCGCCGAGCACGAGGACTGGCCCGGCTGGATGGGCCACGTGGGCTTCGCGGAATTGAAGATGAAGCTCATCGGCTCCATCGTTGCCATCTCCGGTATCGAGCTGCTCAAGGCCTTCATGCACGTGGAGAGCCTCAGCAACGAGCAACTGGCCTGGAAGGTGGGCATCCACATGACCTTCGTGGTTTCCGGCGTGCTGTTTGCGCTCATGGACCGAATTACCGCCGACAAGGCGGGAGGGCGTGGCGCGGGAGACCACGGCGCCTGATACCGGGGCCCGGAGGCGCGGCACAAGCGGTGCATCCCGAAATGGTTGGCGCGGGCTGGCCGTGAAATGGAGGAGTCGGCATGCTGATGTTCGTGATCGGGCTGGTGGCATTGATCCTGGGGGCGGAACTCCTGGTGCGGGGCGCCTCCCGGCTGGCCCTGTCCCTGGGCATCACCCCCCTGGTGGTGGGCCTTACCGTGGTGGCCTTCGGCACCAGTGCCCCGGAACTGGCGGTTTCGGTGCAGTCCGCCTGGACCGGCCAGGTGGACATCGCCCTGGGCAACGTGGTGGGCAGCAACATCTTCAATGTGCTGTTCATCCTGGGCCTCTCCGCCCTCATCACCCCCCTGGTGGTGCACCAGCAGGTGATCCGCCAGGAAGTGCCCATCATGATCGGCGTCTCCCTGCTGCTATGGGCCCTGGCCCTGGACGGCGGCATCAACCGCTGGGAGGGCCTGTTGCTGACTGCCCTGGTGGTGGGCTACACGGTGCTGCTCATCCGCCAGAGCCGGCGGGAAACGGCGGCGGTCCAGGCGGAGGTGGACGCGGAATACACCGAGGCCTTCGACGGTCCGCCCAAGGAGGTGGGCGCCCACTGGGGCGTACAGGTCCTCCTCATCCTGGCGGGCCTGGCCCTGCTGGTGCTGGGCGCTGGCTGGCTGGTGGAGGCGGCGGTGGCCTTCGCCCGCCACCTGGGGGTGAGCGAACTTGTCATCGGTCTCACCATCGTCGCCGCCGGGACCTCCCTGCCCGAGGTGGCCACCTCGGTCATGGCTGCGCTTCGTGGGGAGCGGGACATCGCCGTGGGCAACGTGGTGGGCAGCAACATCTTCAACATCCTGTCGGTGCTGGGCATCTCCGCCAGCGTGGCCCCGTCCGCCCTGGACGTGGCGCCGTCCATTCCGGTCCTGGATCTGCCGGTGATGGTGGCCGTGGCCGTGGCCTGCCTGCCGGTGTTCTTTACCGGCAACCGCATCGATCGCTGGGAGGGAGGGCTGTTCCTGGGCTTGTATGCGGCCTATACCCTGTACCTGATCCTCCATGCCAGCGGCCATGATGCCTTGCAAGGCTACAGCGCGGTGATGGGGGGCTTCGTGCTGCCCCTGGTGGCCGTCACCCTGCTGACACTGGCCTGGCGCCAGTGGCAGGCGCGGCCCCGAGGAAGCGGCGCAGGTTGATGCAAGCCGAGGGCGCCGCACCTCCTGCCGGCCCGCAGCATACTGGGCTGACTCACCTCGCGTTGCTGGCCCTGCCCGCCGCCGCCTTCCTGCTCCTGGCCTGGGGCCTTGGCCGGTACCCCCTGCCCTGGCACCTGAACCTGTCCTGGGCGCCCAGCCTGGGTCTGGAGGCGGCCTTTCGTGTGGACGGCCTGGCGGCCCAGATGCTGGCCCTCATCACCGGCATCGGCGCCCTGGTTTTCGTCTACGCCCACGGCTACCTGGACCACGAGCCCGGAAGGGACAGGCTCCTGGGCATCCTGGCTCTGTTCATGCTGGCCATGGTGGGGGCGGTGACGGCAGACAACGTCGTCCTGCTGTTCCTGTTCTGGGAACTAACCAGCCTCACCTCCTTCCTGCTGGTGGGGTGGAACCACAACGATCTTGATGCCCGGTCCTCCGCCCGCCAGGCCTTGCTCATCACCATGGCCGGCGGCCTGGCCCTGCTGGGCGGCCTCATCCTGCTGGCCCAGATGGCCGGCGCCTGGACCCTGTCAGGCATCATCGTCGCCGCCCCGGCTTTCCCGGACGATCCGCGCCTGCCCTCCGCCCTGGCGCTGGTCTTCCTGGGGGCCTTCACCAAGTCGGCCCAGTTTCCCTTCCACTTCTGGCTGCCCAATGCCATGTCCGCGCCCACGCCGGTGTCCGCCTACCTGCATTCGGCCACCATGGTGAAGCTGGGCATCTACCTGCTGGCCCGGCTCGACCCGGCCTTCAACGACCTACCATTGTGGGAGTTTACCCTGGTGGGCGTCGGCACCCTCACCGCCCTGTGGGCCGCCGTGCTGGCCCTGCGGGAGCGGGATCTGAAGCGCATCCTGGCCCGCACCACCGTGTCGGCTCTGGGCATCCTGGTCATGCTGGTGGGCCTGCCCAGCCCCGGCGCCGGCCTGGCGGTGGTGGCCTTCATGTTCGCCCACGCCCTCTACAAGGCACCCCTTTTCATGGTGGCGGGCAATATCGACCATGCCACCGGTACGCGTAGCATCGACCATCTCATGGGCCTGCGCCGCACCATGCCCTGGACCGCCGCCGTGGCGGTGCTGGCCGGTCTGTCCATGGCGGGCCTGCCCATGTCCTTCGGCTTCGTGGCCAAGGACGTGATCACTACAGCCAAGGCCGAATCCGAGGTGCTGGCCCTGGTGGGTCATGCCACCCTGCTGGTGAATGCCATCGTCGTGGCGGTGGCCGGGGTGGCCGCCGTGCGGGTGTTCTGGGGGCCGCCGGAGGCGCCCCGGGGGCAGGTCCATGAAGTGCCCTGGTCCATGCGCCTGCCGCCCCTGGCCATCGCCCTCCTGGCCTTGGAGTTCGAGTTCCTGCCCAGCCTGGCCGATCCCCTGCTGGCGGAGGCGGCCCGGTCCGTATCGCCGGGCCTGGACGCGGTGACGGTGGCCGCCACCTATACATTCGACGGCACCCTCTCGGCCCTGGAGATCACCTTGGGCCTGGGGCTGGTGCTGTTCCTGGTCTGGGACCGGCTACACGACGTCCTGCATCGTTTGCATTGGCTTGACCGCTACGGCCCCGGCGCATTTTTCGAGCGCGTCCTGCATGCCATTCCCCTCGTGGCCGCCTGGCAGACCCGCCACCTGCAGACGGGCAGCCTAACCGGCTACCTGCGCCTGACTTTGGCGGGATTGCTGCTCATGGGCCTGGGCCTCATTCTGCTGGACGCGCCCGGCTTGCGCCCGGACTGGCCGGCCCTGCTGGCCTGGCCCGACAACGCCTGGGCCTGGGCGGTGGCCACCGTCCTCATGGCGGGGGGGGCGGTGAGTGCCGTGGTCATGAAGCAGCGCATCGCCCTGCTCATGGCCAGCGGCCTGGTGGGCTATGGCTCGGCAGTGTTGTTCCTGTTTGCCGGCGCGCCGGACCTGGCCTTCACCCAGTTCGCCGTGGAGTCGGTACTGGTGGTCATGGCTGCCAGCATCCTGTTCCACCTGCGGCCCAAGGCGGACGCCCCCCAGGCACACAAGCCCATGGATTATCTACTGGCCGGCGCGGCGGGCCTGGCCACCTTCCTGCTGCTGGCCCACCTGGCGGGCCTGGAGGCCCAGACCGTCCTGGCCCAGTGGTTCGGCGCCCACAGCCTGCCCGAGGCCCGGGGCCGCAACGTGGTCAACGTGATCATCGTGGACTTCCGTGCCCTGGACACCCTGGGGGAGGTCGCGGTGCTGGCCTTCTCCCTTCTGGCGGCCCTGCCCTTGCTGGCGGCCATGGGCGGGAGGCGGCCATGAGCCAGCGTTCCCCCGTGCTGGAGCGGGCTGCCCTGCCGGTCTACTGGGCCATGCTGGCGGTGGCCCTCTTCATCTTCCTGCGGGGCCACAACGAGCCCGGTGGCGGCTTCATCGGCGGCCTGGTGGCAGTGGCGGCCAGCGCCTTGCTGGCCATCGTCCTGGGGCCGGTCCAGGCTAGGCGACGCCAGCCCCTGGCCCCCCTTTCCCTGGCCATGGCCGGCGTGGGCCTGGCCCTGCTGAGCGGTGTTCCTGCCCTGTTCGCGGGCCTGCCTTACCTCACCCATCTGTGGGCGGGTGGCCTGTCCACGGTGCTGCTCTTCGACCTGGGGGTGTTCTGCGTGGTATGGGGCAGCCTGACGGGCTACCTGTATTCCCTGCTGGAGGAGGGCCGGACATGAGTCTGATGCTGAGCCTGGGCCTGGCCGTGATCGTGGCGGCAGGCGTGCTGCTGGTCCTGTCCCGGGACATGGTCCGCCTGGTCATCGGCCTGGCCATGCTGGGAGGCGTGGCCAACCTGGTGGTGTTCCTGGCGGGGAAGCCGGGCACCCTGGTGCCGCCCGTCATCGCCGCCGGCGCCGCCGCGTTGCCCGAGGCGACGGCCAACCCCTTGCCCCAGGCCCTGGCCCTCACGGCCATCGTCATCGGTTTCGCCCTGCTGTGCTTCGCCCTGGTGCTGGTCGCCCGCCTGGCCCGCCATGATCCCCGGGAGGATGCGGACGCCCTGGGGGCCACGGAGCCGCTGGCCACGGACCCCGTCAAACCGCCGGTGATGGAGCCCTGATGCAGTTGCTGCTTCCCATCCTCATCCCCCTGGCCACGGCTCTGCTGACAGCCCTGCTGCCGGAGCGGGGCAGGGCACGGCGGCTCACCGGCCTGGCCGGTGCGGCCTTGCTGGTGGTGGCCGCCGTCGGGCTGCTGAGAGGCCTGCCTACGGGCACCCGCCTTTCCCTGGCCCTGGGTGACTGGCCCCTGCCCTACGGCATCGAACTGGCCGCCGATGCCCTGAGCGCAGGCCTGGTGGTCGTGGCCGCCTTGCTGGGGCTGGCGGCCATGGTCTACCGCCTGGGCAACGAGGAGGGGGAAGGCAGCCTGGCGGCCTCGCCCCTGGCCCATGGCCTTATCGCTTCGGTGTGCGCCGTGTTCCTGGCTGCGGACCTGTTCAACCTCTACGTGTGGTTCGAGCTCATGCTCATCTGCACCCTGGGCCTGTTGGTGGGCCGCGGCGATCCCCGGGGCAGCGAGGCCGCCTTCAAGTACCTGGCCCTGAACCTCCTGGGCACCCTGGTGCTGCTGGTGGCGGTGGCCCTCATCTACGGCGCCGGGGGGCAGCTCAATTTCTCCGCCCTGACACTGGCGGTCCAGGACCCGGCGGTGGCGACGGCCATGGGCCCCTATCTGGCCCTGTTGCTGCTGGCCCTGCTCATGAAGGCAGGGGCCCTGCCCCTGTTCGCCTGGCTGCCGGCTAGCTACCACGTGCTGCCCCCCGCCGCCCTGGCCCTGGTGGGGGGACTGCTCACCAAAGTGGCGGCCTACGTGCTGCTGCGCCTGGCGGGCCAGGTGTTCAGCCTGCCGGAATTGTGGCTCGAGGCCCTGGGCTGGCTGGCCCTGGTCACCATGGTGGCCGGGGTGGTGGGGGCGGCCTACCACTGGGACGTGCGCCGCATCCTGGCCCTGCACATCGTCAGCCAGGTTGGCTACCTGTTGCTGGGAATCGCCCTGGCCAGTCCGGCGGGGGCCGCCGGCACGGCCTTCTTCGCCGTGCACAACATCCTGGTGAAGGCCAACCTCTTCCTTATCGCCGGCCTCATGTGGGGGGCGTCTGGCCATTTCGACCTGCGCCGCCTGGGCGGGCTGTATGCCGCCCGGCCCTTCCTGGCCCTGCTGTTCCTGATCAGCGCCTTCTCCCTGGTGGGAGTGCCCCCCAGCACCGGTTTCTGGGGCAAGTTCATGCTGGTGGGGGAGGCCTTCGAGCAAGGGCGCTACGTGTGGGGCGGCGGCGCCCTGGCGGTAGGCTTCCTCACCCTGTATTCCATGAGCAAGATATGGGTGGAGGGCTTCTGGAAGACCCACCCGGCGGGGGAGGGCGGGTTGGTGGCCCAGTTCTTCCGGCCCGCCTACAGCGCGGTTCTGTTGCTGAGCCTGGTGATCCTGGCCATGGGCCTGTATCCAGAACCTTTCCTCCAGTGGGCCCAGGTGGCCACCTCGCAATTCTGGCTGACAGGAGTGAAACCATGAACCGCCTGGGCAATTTCCTGCTGCTGCTGAGGAACCTGGCCTGGGAAGCCGTGCGGTCCGGTTGGAGCACGGCCCTGGCCATCCTCTTTCCCAGGCATCGGGTGCATCCGGGTTTTGCCCGCCTGGCCTACGCCGAACTGGGGGAGGGAGGCGTCGCCTTGCTGGCCTTGCTGGTGACCCTGACACCGGGCACCACATGCGTGTCAGTGGATGAGGAAAAGCACGAACTGCTGCTGCATTTGCTGGATGTGGACCTGGCTGAGTCCACCCTGGCGGACATCCGCCGGGATTTCCTGGCACCCTTGCAGGCCATGTACGGAGCGAGAGCATGACCCTGATCTGGATCTTCGTCGTCCTGGCGGGCTTGGCGACCTTGCCCGGCTTCCATCGCCTGCTGGCGGGTCCCTCGCCCACGGACCGGGTGGTAGGCCTGGACCTGCTGTTCGCCGTGGCCATCGTCTTAAACCTGCTGGCTTCCGTGGCCAGCGGCCGCACGGTCTACCTGGACGTGGCCATCGGCCTGGCGGCGGTGGGTTTCGTCGCCACCCTGGCCTGGGCGCGGCTGGTCCAGCGCCAGTCAGATGCTGAAAAGGGGCAGCCATGATCCTGGGCGCACTCGGCTGGCTGGTCCTCGGCCTGGCGCTGGCCGTCCTGCTTATCGCTGCCCTGGGGGTGTACCGCCTGCCGGATGTCCTGGCCCGTCAGCATGCCGCCACCAAGGCTGGGACCCTGAGTCTGGCCCTGGCCACTCTGGGAACCGGGTTGCTTGCCTGGGACGCCGCCTGGACCTGGCGCCTGGTCCTGTTGGTGTTGATCCTGCTGGCCGTATTGCCCCTGGCCTCCCATGCCCTGGCCCGGGCGGCCATGGCCGGCAGTGAAACCGAATAGCCCTTTCCACCGGCAACCGTGGCGTACCACGCTCGTTTATTCCGCCGGATCGGGGTCCTGTTTGTGACGCTCCTGTCCCCCATGGCCTGGGGCGGTATGGGCGAGGCTGGCATCCATCCGCCCCCTGCAACCCCCACCCCGGTGGAACTGGAACGGGAGCTGCTGGCGCCCTGGCAGGCGGGAGGGGAGATGGTCGTGTACGCCGCGGCCGATGGCACTCCCCGGGCCGGTCGAAGGTCGGTGTCGCCGGCCGATGCCGGCGAGGAACAGGCCCGTCGGTCCGAGCATTTTGCTCTGGCCCGCAAGCTCAACCTGGTGAACGCCTACCGGGTGGTGCCTTACGTTCTGCCCCTGGCCAGGGAACAGGTCGAGTTGCTTGAACGATTTGCCCACACCGACGCGGGAGCGGTCTGGTTCCGGGAAGTGGCGGACGACACCCTGCGCCTATTCAACCAGGGTTATCTGGACTACGACGCGGAGCGTTGGAAGGACTTTGTTGACGGAGGTCCGCGGCCGCGCCTGTCGGAACTGATAAGCGGACGCCTGTCCGACGCCGGCCTGTTCTCCCAGGATGCGGTGGTCTTCCGCATCTACGCCTACAGCGGCACCGGCTCCATGGGTGCGGCGGCCAGCGTGCGCATGGGGCACGCCGGTTTCCGTTGCCGGTTCCAGATGAGCGGGGAGGCAGTGGACCCCTTCGCCATCCTCTCCCACGAGTTTGGCCACAGCCGCTATGGCGACCCCTGGAGCGCGGGCATGCCCCTGGGCGAGGCCCGCACCGTGGCCCGTTATGAGAACCCCGTGCGCCTGCGGGATGGTTTTCCACCCCGCCTGGTGTATTACCTGCGCATGGACCCAGGCCGGCCGATCGGTACCCGGGACCCGCTCTACAACCGCTTGCTGGCCTGGCGTGAGAACAAACAGCAGGATATCGCCGAGCTGGCGCCCGTGGAGGGGCTGTACTGCGAGTGTCCAGACGCCCCCTCAAGCCTGCGAAACTGCCTGACGGAACCTGATCCGACCCAATGCGAGTTGCGCTGGGTGGCGGTGCGGGTGACCGAGCCCAGTCCAGGGATGGAAGGCCATTGAAGTGAAACTGGGCCCATGCCGCCACTCTGGTAATGTCCTCGTTCATCCATGGACCGGCCCCGGTCTGCATGGGAACCCGCATCAAACTATTCATCTCTTTTGAAAAACCATGGAAGCCCACGTCTTTTTCCTCCACCTGATGATCATTCTGCTGGCTGCCCGGTTGTTCGGCGAGCTGGCGGTGCGCCTGGGGGCGCCGGCGGTGCTGGGGGAACTCATGGCCGGCGTGGTGGTGGGCCCCAGCCTGCTGGGTTGGCTGGCGGTGGACGACGTGATCAAGTTGCTGGCGGAGATCGGCATCATCCTGCTGCTGTTCGAGGTGGGCCTGGAGACGGACGTGGGCAAGCTGCTCAGGAGCGGCAAGCGTTCGGCCTTCGTGGCCATGATGGGTTTCTTCCTGCCCTTCGGTTTCGGCTTCGCCCTGGCCTTCTGGGGCTTTGGCCTGGAACTGCTGGTGTCCCTGTTCGTGGGCGGCACACTGACCGCCACCAGCATCGGCATCACCATCCGTACCCTCACCGACCTGAATCGCCACAATAGCCTGGAGGGCCAGGTGGTGCTGGGGGCGGCGGTGCTGGACGATGTCATGGGCGTGGTGCTGCTGGCCCTGCTCTACGAGTTCTCCATCGGCGGCGGCGTCAACCTCACCAATGCCGGCAAGGTGACCCTGTTCGTGGTGGTGTTCTTCCTCATCGCCCCCAGCATGGCCAAGCTCATCTCCCTGGCCATCCACAAGGCCCACCGGGCCACGGACATTCCGGGCCTGATCCCCACCACCATCGTCTCCCTGGTGTTGTTCTTCGCCTGGCTGGCCCATGCCATGGGGGTGCCGGCCCTGCTGGGAGGCTTCGCCGCCGGCCTGGCCCTGTCCCGTTTCTTCTTCCTGCCCTTCGGCATCGCCCTGAAGACCGACCCCAAGTTCGCCCACACCATCGAAAGCCAGATGCGGCCCATCGTGCATCTGTTCACGCCCATCTTCTTCGTCGCCGTGGGCCTGTCCCTGAACATGCGGGAGATCGACTGGAGTTCCGCCTTCATCTGGCAGTTTTCCCTGGGCATGCTGGTGCTGGCGGTGGGAGGCAAGGTCCTGGGCGCCCTGCTGTTGCGGGAGGACTGGGCCACCCGCTGGCGCATCGGCGTGGCCATGGTGCCCCGGGGCGAGGTGGGCCTGATCTTCGCCGAGCTGGGCCGCACCTCGGGCATCTTCAGCAACGAGATCTATGCCGGCATGCTGCTGGTGGTGGCCTTCACCACCCTGGTGGCGCCCTTGGGCCTGAAGCTGCTCTACAGGGGTGAGCCGGATCTGGCCGGCCGGTAGCCCGGAGGAGCGGAGCGAATCCGGGGGAGATCGCCAGGTTTCCCGGACTCGGCCTGACGGCCTCCTCCGGGCTACGGAGGGGTGCTCAGCCCGGCCGCCGGGCCTCGAATTTCAGTACCCGGGCGGGCCCGTCGATCCGGCCCTTGGACGCCAGGGCCTGGAGGGCCAGGTGGAATTCCCGGGGCAGGCGCTTCATGGTTTCCAGGCCGCTTTCCTCGTAGCAGGCCAGCTCATAGCTCACCGGCTCATCCAGCGCCTCCCGTTCGTCGGAGCGGAAGCACTGCCAGGCCACCATGGCCCAGGTCTTGTACTGGCTGTCGAGGAAGATGAACTCGTCCCGGTCCAGGATGGCCAGCACCTGCATGGAGCGGATGGGCACGAAGGCCACACCACTGGGGCCGCGGGCCTGGAGGGTCCTGGCCAGGTTGTAGGTGTCCGCCGGCAGCTGGCGGACTTCCCGGAGGATGGCCTGGTCACGATAGACGGTGATTTCCATGGGTTCTGGCTTTTCGGAACGACCGGGAGCCAGTATAACGGGCGCTAAATCCAATAAGACATGCCGCAAAGAGAGAGGAAGACCCATGCGCCAGAACCTGTTTACCCATCACGCCCAGTCAGTCCTCGGCTTCATCGAATTCGCGGGCCTGGCGGTCATCACCGTGGCCACGGTCATTGCCGGTGTCGGCGAGGTGGGCGTGATGCTGGACGCCCAGGCCGTGACCCTGGCGGACCTGCTGCTCCTCTTCCTCTACCTGGAAATCCTGGCCATGGTCGGGTTGTACTTCCAGTCCGGCAAACTGCCCGTGCGCTTTCCCATCTACATCGCCATCGTGGCCCTGGCCCGCTACCTGGTCCTGGACATGAAGAACCTGGACCTGTGGCACATGCTGGGCATCGCCGGCTCCATCCTGCTGCTGACCCTGGCGGTGCTGGTCATCCGCTTCGGCCATGTGCGCTTCTCCTACAAAGAAGGCGAATAGGCGGGGTAAGAAATAATATGTAGATATCTCTACATATTAATGTAGCTATAATTACGCCATGCAAACCAGCGCATGGCACCTCCTCATCCTTTCTCTGCCCACCGGCGGTGCCACGGCGCGCATGCGCCTGTGGCGTGGCCTCAAGGCCATGGGCGCCGTGGCCTTGCGGGATGGGGCCTATCTGCTGCCTGCCGGCGAGGCCCACCGCGCCGTCCTGGCCGAACTGGCCCTGGAAGCGGAGGCGGACCAGGGCTCAGCCTGGCTGCTGGACGTGCAAGCCGATCCTGAACAGGACGCCGCCCTGGAAGCCCTGTTCGACCGGAGCGAGCAATACGCCGCCCTGGAAGTGGAGATGGACGCCGCCCGCCAGCGTCTGTCCGATGATGGTTTGATCGCACCCGACCTGAAGAAGACCCTGCGCGGCCTGCGCCGCCAGCTGGAACAGCTGGTCGCCATCGATTTCTTCTCCGGCCTCGCCCGGGACCGGGCGTCGGAGCAGCTGGCGGACCTGGAACGGGCGGCCCGGTCCCGGCTGTTCCCGGAAGAGCCCACCTCCCGGCCGGCCCTTCTGCCGCGCCTGGACCCGGCCGACTTCCAGGGCCGCACCTGGGCCACCCGCAAGGGGCTTTGGGTGGACCGGCTGGCCAGCGCCTGGCTCATCCAGCGCTTCATCGATGCCCAGGCCCGCTTCCGCTGGCTGGCCCGCATCGAGGATTGCCCGAAGAAGGCCCTGGGCTTCGACTTCGACGGCGCGGCTTTTTCCCATGTGGTGACGGCGGCTGGGGAGCGGGTCACCTTCGAGACCCTGCTGGACAGTTTCGGCCTGGTGGATGACCCGGCCCTCATGCGCTTGGGCGCCATGGTGCATGCCCTGGATGTGGGGGGGCCGGGTACACAACCCACCCCCGAGGCGGCCGGATTTGAATTGATGCTGCGGGGGCTGAAGGTTCGCGTGGCGGATGACGACCAACTGCTGGCCGAGGGCGGCCGCCTGCTGGATGACTTGTACGCGGCCCTGGCCGCCCCTGGAGAAAAGAATTGAGCACGGAAGCGAATCCCGACCTGCAACGTCCTCCCCATCCCGGTTTCTGGGAGGCCTTCGTCTACTGGCTGAAGCTGGGCTTCATCAGCTTCGGCGGCCCCGCCGGGCAGATCGCCATCATGCACCAGGAGCTGGTGGAGAAACGCCGCTGGATCAGCGAGCACCGCTTCCTCCACGCCCTCAACTACTGCATGGTGCTGCCGGGTCCCGAGGCTCAGCAGCTGGCCATCTACATCGGCTGGCTGCTGCACCGCACCTGGGGCGGCATCGTCGCCGGCACCCTGTTCGTGCTGCCCTCCCTGTTCATCCTGGCGGGTCTGACCTATGTGTACCTGGCCTTCGGCGACGTGACCTTCGTGCAGGGCCTCTTCAACGGCATCAAGCCGGCGGTGGTGGCCATCGTCGTGTTCGCCGCCTGGCGCATCGGCTCCCGGGCACTGAAGAACAACCTGCTGTGGGCCCTGGCCGCCCTGTCCTTCATCGCCATCTTCGCGTTGAAGATTCCCTTCCCCTACATCGTCCTGGGAGCGGGCGTGCTGGGCTTCATCGGCGGCAAGGTTTGGCCGGACAAGTTCAAGGTGGGGGGCGGCCACGGCGCGTCCAACAAGCAGTACGGCCCGGCCCTCATCGACGACGATACTCCGCCCCTGGCCCACACAAGGTTCAGGGCCGCCTACCTGGGCATGTTGCTGGTGGTGGGCTTCATTCTCTGGGGTGGGGCCATGCTGCTGCTGAGCGACCCGGTGCTGAAAGACATGGGCGAGTTCTTCACCAAGGCGGCCCTGGTCACCTTCGGCGGTGCCTATGCGGTGCTGCCCTACGTCTACCAGGGTGGCGTGGAGCACTACGGCTGGCTCACCGGCACCCAGATGATCGACGGCCTGGCCCTGGGCGAGACCACGCCGGGGCCGCTCATCATGGTGGTGTCCTTCGTCGGCTTCGTGGGTGCCTGGACCAAGGAAATCTACGGCCCGGAGGCCCTGTTCCTGGCCGGTTTTGCCGGCGCCTCGGTGGCCACCTTCTTCACCTTCCTGCCCAGCTTCGTGTTCATCCTGGCGGGCGCGCCCCTGGTGGAATCCACCCACGGCGACCTCAAGTTCACCGCGCCCCTCACCGGCATCACCGCCGCCGTGGTGGGCGTGATCCTCAACCTGGCCATCTTTTTCGGCTGGCACGTGATCTGGCCCCGGGCCACGGAAGCCGCGCCCTTCTCCGGCGGCTTCGAGTGGTTCTACGCCCTCATCTCCATCGCCGCCTTCATCGCCCTGTGGAAGTACAAGCAGGACATCATGCGGGTCATCGGCGCCTGTGCCGCCATCGGCCTTGTCTACACCTTCATCCTTGGAGCCTGAACCATGGACCGCACCATCAAACCCGAGACCCTGAAGTCTGAAATCGCCGGCTCAAACGCAACCCCGTTCATCCTCGACGTGCGCCGCGCCGACGACCGCAACGCCTCCAGCGAACAACTGGCGGGGGCCAACTGGAAAGACCCGGCCCGGATCGCCGAGTGGGCCGATGCACTGCCCAAGGACCGGGATATCGTCCTCTACTGCGTGCGCGGCGGTGGCGTGTCCAACAGCGTGGTGGATGAACTCCAGGCCAGGGGCCTTAAGGCCCGCTTCATCGAGGGCGGCCTCGAGGGCTGGAAGGCAGCGGGCGGCGCGGTGGTGAATAAATGAAGTGGGTTACTCGGGAGCGCCCCAAGATCGACCGCATCGCCTGTCCCTGGCTCATCGCCCGCTTCATCGATCCGGCGGCGGAATTTCTCTATGTGCCGGCGGACCAGGTGCTGCAGGTGGCTGCGGAAACGGGCGCCACGCCCTATGACATCCCCGGCGTGGAATACGGCCATCGCGGCGAGCTATGTAGTTTCGACGCCTTCCTGGACAAGCACGGCCTGGATGAACCGGCCCTGCGCCAACTGGCGGTGATCGTGCGCGGCGCGGATACGGACCGGCATGGCCTGCACCCCGTGTGCGCCGGCCTCCATGCGGTATCCCTGGGGCTGTCCCAGACCTTTGTCGACGACCACGAGATGCTGGGCTACGGCATGGTGATCTACGACGCCCTCTATGCCTGGGTGAAGCAGGGTCAGGGCGAGCGCCACACCTGGAACTATCCAGCCTGAGCCGGCTAGCCCGATTCCTGCATGCGCAAGCGCCGGGCCGCCTCTTCGGCCCGGGCGTCGTCGATTTCCCGCATCACGCCGTGCAGGTCCACCGGCTTCTTGCTGTGCTCGAAGCGGCCGGTGAGCTTCACTTCGGGTTGCAGGTCGCCGTGTTCGTATAAGGCCCAGATTTCCTTGCCGTATTCCATCTGCAGCAAATCCGGGGCGAAGCGCCCGAAATAGTTGCTCAGATTGGCGACGTCCCGCTCCAGCATGGCGCGGGCGTGGTTGTTGCCGGCGGCATCCACCGCCTGGGGCAGGTCGATGATGACCGGGCCCGTCTTGCCCACCAGGATGTTGTATTCCGACAGGTCGCCATGGATGACTCCGGCGCACAGCATCAGCACCACTTGCCGGAGCAGCGTCTGGAAATGCGCCAGCGCCTGCTCCGGCGTGAATTCCATGTCATTCAGGCGGGGCGCCGCGTTGCCATCTTCGTCCGTCACCAGTTCCATCAGCAGTACGCCGGCATGGAAGTTGTAGGGTTTGGGCACGCGCACCCCGGCCCTGGCCAGGCGGTACAAGGCATCGACCTCGGCGTTCTGCCAGGCTTCCTCCTGGGCTTCCCGGCCGTAGCGGGTGCCCTTCGCCATGGCGCGGGCCTGGCGGCTGTTTCTCACCTTGCGGTTTTCCGTGTAGTCGACGCTCTGGCGGAAGGCGCGCTTGTTGGCCTCCTTGTAGACCTTGGCGCAGCGCACCTCGTCGCCGCAGCGGACGACGAACACCATCGCCTCCTTGCCGCTCATGAGCTGGCGGATCACGTCGTCGATCAGGCCGTCTTCCAACAGCGGTAAAAGTCTTTTCGGGATTTTCATGGGCGCATTCTGCGCTGCTTGGAGGGAATCAAGGCAAATGGATCGGCGCGGGCAATCCATTCTGGGGCGCCTATTGTGTAGTTAAGCCTGATCACTGACCCATATACCTGCGCACAAGCCCAGGTGTGCGAGTTTCGGTGGCCGGAGGACTTAACCGCCAACGTTCCCGGGCCAGGGGCCTGTACGAGGACAACTAACCGGACTGCACGGCTTCCGTGATCCGGGCCACCAGCACCCTGTCAACCCGGTTCCTGTCCATGTCCATGACCTCGAAACGCCAGCCTTCCCACTCGAAGTGCTCGGCCATGGCGGGGATGCGCCCCAGCATGTGCATGACGAAACCGCCCAGGGTGTTGTAGGCGTTCTCCTCCTCGCCGGGCAGGTCCTCGTCAATGTCCAGCTCGTACTTCAGGCGTTCGACGGACACGCTGCCATCCACCAGCCAGGACCCGTCCTCCCGCTGCACCATGTCTTGTTCATCCGAGGACGGCAGTTCGCCGACAATGGCGGTGAGCACGTCGGTGATGGTGACCAGGCCTTCCACCTCGCCGTACTCGTCCACGATGAGGGCAAACTGCATGCGTGCCGTGCGGAAGTTCTCCAGCAACTGGGTGGTGGTCACGCTCTCCGGTACGTAGAGCGGGGCACGCAAGGCAGACTCGATGTCCAGGGGCGCGCCTTCCAGGGCGGGCTTGAGCAGGTCGGAGGTGCGCAGCACCCCGACGATGTGCTCCAGCCCATCCCGGCAGACCACGACCCGCTCGTAGGGACTGTCCGCCAGCAGGCGACGGATCTCCTCTTCCGGATCGACGAGGTCGATCAGGTAGATGTCGCTGCGGTGGGTCATGATGGAGGCGATGCGCTGCTCATCCAGGCGCAGCACGTTGGAGACGATCTCCTGCTCGCTCTCGTGGAACACCCCCGCTTCAGCCCCCTGTTCCATCAGCACGTTGATCTCGTCGTCGGTGACCGGCGGCTCGTCCTTGCGCCGCGCCCCCATCAGCCGTAGCAGCAGGCCGGAGGACGAGGACAGCAGCCAGACCAGTGGCCGCGCGCCCCGCGAGAGGGCGTTCATGGGCCGTGCCACCAGGGAGGCGGTGCCTTCCGGCGCCAGCAGGCCCAGGCGCTTGGGCACCAGTTCCCCCACCACCACGGAGAAGTAGGTCAGGCCCACCACCACCACGGTCAGGGCGATACCCTGGGCATAAGGCTCCAGAGGGCCAAATCCGTACAACCAGGCCGCCAGGGGATCAGCCAGGGCGGTTTCGCCGATGGCGCCGCTGAGGATGCCCACGGAGGTGATGCCCACCTGGATGGTGGAGAGGAAATTGGAGGGGTCGCCATGCAGGGCCAGGGCAGATTCGGCGCCCGGGCTGCCGTCTTCGGCGAGGCGTTGCAGGCGGGATTTGCGGGAGGAGACGACGGCGATCTCGGACATGGCGAAAACGCCATTGAGGAGGATCAGGAACAGCAGTAACGCTATATCCATAGAAAGCCGCCCATGGGCTGGCAGGCATGCTGCCCGGGAGTCGAGGTGGGGCGGATTCTAGCATCGTGCCCACGGGGGCTCGGTCGCTGTGGCCGTTCTATTGGACTCGCTCCAAGGGGATGCCGTGCACGACGGCCGACTGCAGGTTACGTACAGGTGGGGCCAGACTGCCCAGGAGTTTCATTGCAGGAACTCCTCCAAGCTGCGCCCCGCAGAAGCGGATCGAGCGGTTGTGGGCGTGCACTTGTTGCTACCCTGCCCGAGAACGAGGATGGTTCTATCGCGCTGGCCGTGCGAAGGACTTGTTCAGTTGCGGATTGGGTGCCCGGGCAGAAGTTGTTTGCTATTCGGTGCAATAAAGAGGATAGTGCGCGCACGATTTTCAAGTAGTGCTGTTGTTGTCTGGTTCAGTACCCGCGCTTCCGCGGTATTTCCCCGCTTCATTCCTACGCTGTCTTGACCTTCGTCCCCACGGGGCTTGCCCCATTTTTGTTATTTTTAGGAAGTTCAAGTCATGGCAACAGGTATTGTGAAGTGGTTCAACGAATCCAAAGGTTTCGGTTTCATCTCCCCCGAGGAAGGCGGCGATGATCTCTTCGCCCATTTCTCCGCGATCCAGAGCCAAGGGTTCAAGACCCTGGCCGAAGGTCAGCGCGTCACCTTCGAAGTGACCAAGGGCCCCAAGGGCCTGCAGGCGACCAACATCCGCGCCGCCGACTAAGTGGCAAGGCAGGCATGGCCTGGCGGCCATGCCACAAACGACATTCAGGGATGTGTGGTCGGGTGCAAGCCTGACCGCTCTCCTGCGAGTTACATACCCGGCGCAGGCCGGGTTTTTTATTTCCACTTTTCCTGGAGGTACGGCCATGGCCAAGGAAGAACTTCTTGAAATGAACGGCGTGGTGACGGAAGTGCTGCCTGACGCACGTTTTCTGGTCACCCTGGATAACGGACACACCCTGGTGGCGTACAGCGCGGGCAAGATGCGCAAACACAATATCCGCATCCTGGCGGGTGACAAGGTGTCCCTGGAGCTTTCCCCTTATGACCTGAGCAAGGCGCGCATCACCTACCGCCATATCGAAAACCGCGGTCCTGCCACGCCGCGGCCGCGCCCGCAGCGCAGGCACTGATTGCAGGTGAAGGGAGTCATGCCCGGCTACGAGGTCAAATACCAGCAAATTGCCGTGGCCGGGGGAGACGATCTGGTAATACGTTGTCTGCTGGATCGGCAGCAATATTCCGATCCCCTCGGCGAGGCCGAAGCGGCAGGCATTTCCCCCGCCAACTGGCCATTGTTTGGCCAGGTCTGGCCGTCGGCGCGCAAGCTTGCCGACCTGATGCAGGTGTGGGATCTGGGGGGGCGCCACGTGCTGGAAATCGGCTGTGGCCTGGGCTTGGCCAGCCTGGTGGTCCATCGTCGCCTGGGCGACGTCACGGCCAGCGATTGCCACCCGCTGGTGGAGGCATTCCTGCAGGCCAATCTGCTGTTGAACCAGTTGCCGGCCATGAAATACCTGACGGGCAACTGGGGGCGCGAAAACCCGGTGTTGGGCGAATTCGATCTGATCATCGGCAGCGATGTGCTCTACGAGCGCAGCCACCCCGAGCAATTGGCTGGCTTTATCCAGGCCCATGCGGCACAACGGGCCGAAGTCCTGATCATCGATCCCAACCGGGGCAACCGGAGCAGTTTCAACCGATGCATGTCCGGTTACGGCTATTCCCTGACGGAAACCCTTCTTGACGCGCCCCTGGCGGGGCACATCCCCTACAAGGGCCGCTTGTTGCACTACAGCCGGGGCATGCCCGGCACGCAGTGAAGTATCGGCTGGGACTCAGGCCGGCGTGCTGAAGCCCAGGTCCGCCTCCAGGGGCCTGGCAGGGTAGTGGAAATGCACCGGGCCGTCCGGCTCGGCGTGGAGGAACTGGTGCACGAAGGGGTCACCGGACCCGATGATCTCCTCCGTGGGGCCCTGGGCCACGATCCTGCCGTCCGAGAGGAAGTACACGTAGTCCACCACCTTCAGGGACTCCGAAACATCGTAGGTCACCACGATGGAGGTGGTGTCCAGGCTGTCATTCAAGCGCCGCAGCAGCTTGGCGATGACATTGAGGGAGATGGGGTCCAGGCCGGCGAAGGGCTCGTCGTACATGATGAGCATGGGGTCCAGGGCGATGGCCCGGGCCAGGGCCACGCGGCGTTCCATGCCGCCCGACAGTTCCTTGGGCATGAGCTTGTGGGCGCCCCTCAGGCCCACGGCATGGAGCTTCATCAGCACCATGTCGCGGATCATCTCCTCCGGCAGATCCGTGTGCTCCCGCATGGGAAAGGCGATGTTCTCGTAGGTGGACAGATCACTGAACAAGCCGCTCACCTGGAACATGACGCCCATCTTCCGGCGCAGCCTGTAAAGGCCGTCGGTGTCCAGGGCGTGCACATCCTCACCATCCACCAGCACCTGGCCCTTCTCGGGCCGCAGTTGGCCCATGATGAGCTTCAGCAGGGTGGACTTGCCGCAGCCGCTGGCCCCCAGCACCGCCACCTTCTTGCCCCGGGGGATGGATAGGTTGATGCCATCCAGAATCTTGCGGTTCTCGTAGGAGAAATGCAGGTCGCGGATTTCGACGACGTTTTCGCCGGACAACTTGGGCTCCCTTCAGGATGAGATTGCGTGGGCCAGTCTGGCGGCCCACGCGCAATGAGGGCGAAGTTATGCGGCTCGACTGGCGTGGTCAAGCCAAGATCGTTTGCTGTACGAACTGTCCGCCATGCCGCACCAAGCCTTATGTACAAAAATATATGAAATTAATGATCAACTAATAATGTTGATGGGTCGGATTGGGCGGGAGTAGGTTGTGCCCCCCGCCCACACACACGAGTATGAGGAGACACCCGATGAACCCGAAGAAAATTGTGACTGTCATGGGTGCTGTTGCCGCCTTTGCCATGGCAGCGCAGGTTTCCGCCGAAGGCAACCGTTACAACTATGAGCGTTTCTACCAACGCGAGATCAGCGTGTCCGAGGCCTACCTGGCCATGGAGCACAGCAAGGATTATCGTCGTCACCCCAGGACAGCAAAACCTGTGCTTATTGATGTGCGCTCGTTGCGTGAATACGCCTCCGGACACCCGGAAGATGCCTATAACGTGCCTTTCCCCTCAGTCAGCGGCATGCCAGTTCCTGCTGGACAGCCCCCTGAGCCAGCTCAGGACCCTGCCAAGCTTTACGATGAGGTCTACCGCATCGTAAATGGCAACCTGGATACCCCCGTCATGCTGCTGTGTCGTACCGGTTCACGCAGCGTGAGGGCTGGCAATATACTTGCCAACCCGGACTCGAACCCGGCAACCGTGGGAAAGCTTCCGTTTACGAATGTGATGAACATCTGGGAGGGCTTCGTTGGCCAATACCGTTACGCAATGACAAGTGGCGGAGATATTGTCGAGCCCCATGGAAAGCTAGATTTGAACAACAATAGCGAACATGACACCAACGCTGATGGGATAGACGATGACTACCCGGATGTTCATACACTGACTAAAGATGCCAACCCCGACAAGGATGGCTGGCGCAACTTCGCCGCCTTGCCCTGGACCACGAAGATTCAAAAGCCCCTGGCCTACGAACGTAACTCGGGCGCGTACAAGGCATTAAACCTGACCCCCGTGCAGTAACGCCCTGATCGTCTACCTGGTCTTTTGCAGTGATGGGGCTAGGTTTATGCAATGGAAACCCCCGTCCGACCGACGGGGGTTTCCATCTCTCAAGCCATGAGAACTGTCTCTGGCAAGTGGACTCATATTGCACTTTTAAAGTGTCGCACGCCCAACGTGTTGTCGGGCCAATTTACATCGACTGAGGCGATTACTTCGTAGCGGCAGGCTTCAGTGTCAGCGCCGATGCTCCCCGCATACCATAAAAAGATTCAATAAACACCTCCTCCGCTGACGCAAAGCCGCTTCCCGACTGGGCAGGCGTGGCATCGTGACCTGGTTGTTGAACATTCCCCGGGGGCGGTCTGGCTGTATGGGCATGAATAGTGCGTAACCAAGACCCAGACCATAACGATTCACTCTTTCACGCTTAATCGCGGCCGCCTGGCAGCCGCCAATACGATGAGGAGGCTGACATGAACCCACTTGACATTGCTCTATCCCACATTGCCCATGGCACCAGCTATTCATGGGATCTGACCACCCTGATCAGCCTGGGGGTCAGCGTTTCGCCCCAGTTGAGGCAGAGGATGCTGGCCGGCGCGACCACCCAGAAAGACGCCGATCAGCTGCGCGCCCTCTTGCGCAAGCAGTCCAGGAATCGCACCAGCTGAGCCATTCAGCCCAATGCCTGGCCCAGGCGATCCAGGGCCATACCCAACTCACTCCTGGGCAGGGCCACGTTCATCCGCATGAATCCGCTTCCCTCGGGCCCGAACTGGGTGCCGGGACTCAGGCCCAGGCCTGAGTCGACAAGGCGCTGGCGCAAAGCAGCATCGTCCAAACCCAACTCCCTGCAATCCAGCCACAGGAGGAAGGTGGCTTCCGGGCCTGTGCATTTCACCCGGGGCAACTGCTCTGCTATGTAGGCACAGGTCAGCCCGACGTTCCCCTTCAGGTAGTCCAGCAGGGCCGCCAGCCAGGGTTCGCCTTCCCGGTACGCCGCCTTCAGTGCCGTGAGGCCGAACAGGTTGGGGCCTTCCAGGTGGAGCCTGTGAACGGCGTCGTGGAGCCTTGCCCGCAGGCCGGGGTCGGGGGTGATGGCATAGGAGGTATTGAGGCCGGCGATGTTGAAGGTCTTGCCCGGGGAGTTGAGGGTAATGGTGCGTGCGGCCAGGTCCGGATTGAGACTGGCGATGGGTAAGTGCTTGCTTCCGGGGAAGACCAGGTCGGCGTGGATTTCGTCGCTGATGAGGGTGAGATCGTGGTGGGCGCAGATTGCACCCAGGCGTTCCAGTTCCTCCCGCCGCCAGACCCGGCCGCCGGGGTTGTGGGGACTGCAAAGCTGGAGCAGGCGCGTATCCGGGGTGATGGCCGCTTCCAGTTGCTCGAAATCCATTTCATGGCGCCCATCCAGCCAGCGAAGGGGATTGCGGATGACCTGGCGGTCGTTGCGCTCGGCGCTTTCGAAGATGGGGTTGTAGACCGGGGGCTGCACCACCACCGATGCACCAGGAAGAGTGAGTGCCTGCACACATAGGTCCAGGCTGGGCACCACGCCCGGAAGCAGGGTGATCCATTCCTTTTCCACCCGCCAGCCGTGGCGGCGCCATTGCCAGTCCATGATGGCCTCGAAAACGGCGGCATCCGCCAGGGTGTAGCCGTAGATGGGGTGGGCCACTCGTTCCGCCAGGGCCTGTTGCACGCAGGGTGGGGCGGCGAAGTCCATGTCCGCCACCCAGAGGGGCATCACGTCCTTGCGTCCGAACTTCACCCGCCGCAGGCCGTACTTGACGCTGTGGCTGTCCAGGCGGGAGATGGGGGTGTCGAAGTCGAAGCTGGAACGCAAAGCCGTCCTACCTTTTTTCCCATACCGTCATCTCTGCCAGGGTGTGCTGGTATTTCCGAGCGGTTTCCCGGATCACGAAGGGAATCTGGCGGGGTTCGCCCACCAAGCGGAAATGGGCATCCAGCACTTCGTGGAGGCCCTGCAGGGTCGTGACAGGCTGGCCGTGGCGTTGGAAGCCCCCAAGCCATTCTTCTTTAGCCGTGAACTCGCTCAGCCAGGTGTAGGGCGAGGTGAGCACCAGCAGGCCGCCCGGGTTGAGGCGTTCCTGTACCTGCTCCAGGAAGCGACGGGGGCTGTAGAGCCGGTCGATGAGGTTGCCGGCGAAGATGAGGTCGTAGCCGGTGAACAGGGGTTTCAGGTTGCAGGCGTCCCCTTGCCAGAAATCCACCTTGGTGGCGAGGCCTGTTAGCCCGTTGTCCGCCAGACCCAGGTCCTTCAGGCGGATGGTGCGCTGTTCCGTGATTTCCCCCTCCATGGGCAGTTCATAGCTGATCTGACCCGTTTCCTTGAGGGACAGGGCCAGGCGAACGAAGCGGGCGGTGAAATCCACGCCGTCCACGTGCTCGAAGGCCCGGGCCAGCTCGAAGCTGGCCCGGCCCGTGGCGCAGCCGATGTCCAGGGCCCGGCCCCTGGGTTTGTCCGCCATGGCCTCCAGGCAGAGGTCGGCGCAGGCCTTGGGGTAGTTGGGCACACCCAGGTATTCCTTGCCGTAGTGGAACTCGCAGTACTGGGCCAGCAGGGGGTCGGTTTCGTAAAACCCCGCGTGGGATTGTTCAACGAGCGCGTGATAAGGGTTGGGCCCCGCCTCCACGTAACGGAAGCCAGCGTGCTGGAAGAAGTGGCGGCGAAAGGCGTAGCGGGAATGGCGGTTGGCTTCGTTGCCCGTGCTGATCCAGCTGCCGCCCTTGATGAGGTTGTGTTTGTTGTCGAAGGTGGGGGTGGAGAAGTCGTCATACCAGGGATGGACCTGGAAGCCGGGGAAGGCGTCGATAGGGGTCTCGGTCCACTGCCAGACGTTGCCCACCACGTCGCAGAAGCCGTCGCGGAACTCGAAGTGGTCCACGGGGCAGCTGGAGGCCCAGTGCTCCAGGTTGATGTTGCCCGGTGCCTGGCCGGCCTCGCCCCAGTAAGGCTCGTCCGGGATGCCGCTGTGGTTCAGCAGGCAAGTCCACTCGTCCTCCGTGGGCATGCGGATGGACTTGCCGGTGACGGCGGCCTTCCAGTTGCAGAAGGCCTTGGCTTCCAGCCAGTTCACGTCCACGGGCCAGTCCCAGGGCATGGGGATTTCCTTCAGCAGGGCGCGGTAACGCCACTCGATGCCGTTGTCGCCGTGGCTGTTGTGGTTGGCCGCGTGCTTGACCCAGAACACCGGGTGCTCGGGCTTCCTGTAGGCCAGCCAGGCCTGGCCTTCCTTGCTCCACCACTGGGCCTCCCGGTAGCCGCCGGCTTCCATGAACTCCAGGAACTCGCCGTTGCTCACCAGGTAGCGGCTGGCCTTGAAGGGCTCCACGTCCGCCATGTGGTGGCCGTACTCGTTGTCCCAGCCATACTGGTTGTGGTCCCGGGCCTTGCCCAGGATCACCTGGTCGCCGGGCACGGGCAGCAGGTGGTTGACGGGGGCCTCGCCGCTGTTGGGGCACACGGTCCAGAAGGGGTCGTGCTTCAGGTGCTTGAGATCCGTCTGGCGGATGAGGACGGAGGAGGTTTCCAGGTGGATGCGCTCGTGCTCGATGCCCATGAGCACGGCCCAGAGAGGGTCGTCCCAGCCCAGTGGGAGGGTGAGGGGGACGGTGCGGATCACTTCCTTCACCACTTCCCTGGCCTGGGCCCGGTAGGCCCGCACTTCCTCCACGCCGGGCCAGTCGTAATGGCTGGCATTGAGGTCGTCCCAGCTCATCTCGTCCACGCCGATGGCGAATTGGGCCTCGAATACCGGATTGATGCGGAAGTCGATGAGCTTCGCCACGTTCAGCTTGTTGATGTAGAAGGTGGTGGTGTGGCCGAAGTAGAAGATGTGGGGATGGCGCAGGGGTTCCGGCTGCACGTGGAAGGTGTCGTCGCTGGCGAAGCTGTCGAACAGGCGCTCGAACAGGTCGTAGGTCTTCTCGAAGTAGTTCAGCAGCTTCAGCCGGAACTCCGCCGGGCTGCCGGCGTCCAGTAGCAGGTTGCGGGTGTGGAAGTCGCGCAGGGTGGTGTGGTGGTGTTGGGGCATGGCAACGGCGGGAACGAAGGCAAGCGGGCCTATCTATACCACATGGGTTTGTCAGCGCCCGCCTGCCCCCCGTGCGGTTGGAGCAAAAAGCCCGGATCGCCAATGAGGCGGCAGGAGGCCCGCTTGCGGGCCGAACCCACGCTTCGCGCCGCGAGCGGCGCTCCTACCGGGACCGCGAGGATGCCGAATGGATCATCCGGGATACGCCCTGCACCGGCCGGACAAAATTCCTCTCGGAGACAAGCGGGGCTTCCCGGCCCGTTACGCCCCGCTCAACAGACCGGCCGGGACCATGAACCAGCGCAGCAGTTGTTTGAGTCCACCCGTATTGCGGTGTTTGCGGCCCAGGGTCAGCAGATCGTGGCGACCGCCCAGGTATCCCGGGTCGTCCCCCGCCACCACCAGGTCAGGCTGCCAGTGAGCGATGCAGGCGGCAAAGCTGTGGGCGGGTTGGCCGTGGCGGGCCAGCAGTTCGGCGCGGTCGGCCCCCAGGTTGGCGCTCAGGAACCTCAGGCGGCGCAGGGCGGCCTGCTCGAAGCCCTGTTCCTGTTCCTTGCGGGTGGGGGGCGGATAACCGCCGTCCAGGCTGGGATCGGGATCGATCAGGTGCAGGAAGGCCAACTCGGCCCCTTCCAGGCGGGCCAGGTTGAGGGCGCGGCGCGCGACGGCTGCGCCGGTGTCGGAGAAATCCACCAGGGCCAGGATGCGACGATAGTGCAGCTCCCCGGCGTGAGGGCCAGGGGCTTCCCACGGTACGGAGCGGTGCCTGGCGGCCCCGGACTCAACAGTTGCCCCGCTCACCCCGCTATGCATGGCGGGGGTTTTGCCCGCCTCGTGGTCATGCATGCACGGCTCCCGCGGGCAGGGTCGGCGCCGCCTCCTCCGGAAGGGTGCTGCACTCCCGGAAGATGCGCACCTTGCAGGTGCGGCAGGCCGCCGGGTCCAGGCGGCGGTGGAGTTCCCGCACCGCCTCGGTCTTGGAGTCGAACAGGTTGGCGCCGCCGATGGCCTTCAGGGCGCCACTTTCCGCCAGTTGCTCCTGCACCGTGTCCTTCACCCGGATGAGGGACAGGCTGCCCCCCAGGCCCCGGCGGCGTTCCGCCTCTTCGGCCAGGAAGTCGGCCCCTTCCTTGTCGATGAAGTTGATGCCGTGGGCGATGAGGGCCAGGTGCTTCTGGCCGGGCATGGCCTGGTCCTGGTCGGCGATCTGCTCCCGCAGGTGGGACACGGCCCCGAAGTAGATGGAACCGTCCACCCGGGCGAAGCGCAGCTGGGGGCACTGGGGCGCGTGGCTGGCATCGGTGAACTTGCGCCGCTTGTCGTGGGGGTTGGGGGCCCGTACCCGCACGTTGGGCTTGGCCGTGCGCGACAGGTAGATGGCCAGGGACATGAGCACGCCGATGATGATGGCCTCCTCCAGGGTCAGGAACAGGGTGCCGGCGAAGGTGGCCACCAGGATGGCGCTTTCCATGCGGTTGGTCTTGAGGGTGTGCAGGATCTCGTCGAAGTCGATGAGGCCCCAGGCCACCAGGAACAGGATGCCGGCCATGGCGGCGTTGGGCAGGTATTGGGCCCAGGGAGCCACCAGCAGTACCAGCACCAGCAGGAACACGCCCGCCAGCATGGCGGCGATGGGGGTTTTGGCGCCGGCGGCATAGTTGACGCCGCTGCGGTTGAAGGAACCGGTGGCCACATAGCCGGAGAAGAAACTGCCGAACAGGTTGGACAGGCCCTGGCCCACGAACTCCTGGTTGCCGTCCACGTGCTGGCCGGAGCGGGCCGCCAGGGCCCGGGCGATGGACACCGCCTCGGTGAGGGCCAGCAGGGTCACGGCCACCACGCCGGAGGCCACGGCGCGGATGCTGTCCCCGTCCAGGGCGGGGGCGGACAGGGGCGGCAGGCTGGCGGGCAGGGCGCCCACCGTGGGCAGGGCGAAGCCCTTCCAGGCCGTCAGGGCCACCCCCAGGGCGGAGCCCCCCAGCATGGCCACGATCATGTAGGGCCATTTGGGCAACCAGCGCTTCACGGCGATGCCCAGCAACAGGGTGGCCAGGCCCACGGTGAAGATGCCGGGATCGATGCCGGCGACATGGGTGAAGGCCATGCCCCAGGTGTCGGCGAAGGAGGCCCCCCGGGCCACCTCCAGGCCGGTGAAGTGCTTCACCTGGTTGGTGGCGATGAGGATGGCCGCCCCGGCGGTGAAGCCGGTCACCACGGAATGGGAGATGAAGTTCACCAGGCTGCCCAGCTTGGCCAGGCCCATGGCGATCTGGATCACGCCCACCAGAAAGGTGAGGGTGAGGGCCAGGCTCACATACTCCGCCGTGCCCGGCTCGGCGTGGGGCGAAAGCACGGAGAACAGCACGATGGAGGCGGCGGTGGTGGGGCCGGACACCAGGTGCCAGGAGGAACCGAACAGGGCGGCGATGACCGCCGGGATCATGCCGGCGTAGAGGCCGTATTCTGGCGGCATGCCGGCGATGGTGGCGAAGGCCACGCCCTGGGGCAGGGCCACCAGGGCGCCGGTGAGGCCGGCCAGGGCGTCGGCCTTGACGCTGGCTTGATTCACTTTGGGCAGCCAGGACAGGAAGGGTACGAAGGGGCGGGCCCAGGCGGGCAAACTATTGACGGACGGCAGGGACATGAGGAGGGGCGGCGTGTGGATGGGCGACGCCCATCATGGGCTTTCCCTCGTGACCGTTCCGTCAAGTCCCGGTCAAGTCTTCGTCAAACCTTCAGGCCAGGCGGTGTTTTTGCAGTTTGCGGTACAGGGTACGTTCCGTCACGCCCATCAGGGCGGCCACGGTGCGCCGGTGTCCGCCGTGCTGGGCGAGCAGGTCGCGGATGTACTCCCGCTCCACGTCTTCCAGGCGCTTGGCTGGGATGGTGGGGGTGGCCTGGGGCGGGCGGGGAGTCTGCGTCGCGGCCGCGGCATTGGTCAGGGCGAGGTCGTTTTCCCGGATGATCCCGTCCCGGGACATGAGGGCGGCGCGCTGGAGCAGGTTGCGCAGTTCCCGCACGTTGCCGGGGAAGTCATGGCGCTTCAATTGCTGGGCGGCGGCGCGCTCCAGGCGAAACACGCGGCCATTCTTGGCCATGCGCTCCAGCAAGGCCTCGGCCAGGGCGGGGATGTCCTCCCGACGATCCCGCAGGGGCGGCAGGGTGACTTCGATGCCCGCCAGCCGGTAGTAGAGGTCCTGGCGGAAGCGCTTCTGATCCACCATGCCCAGCAGGCCGCGATTGGTGGCGGACACCACGCGCACGTTGGCGTTCAGAGGGGTGGTGCCGCCCACGCGCCGGAACTCCCCCGACTCCAGCACCCGCAACAGCTTGGCCTGGAGGGCGAGGGGGATCTCGGCCACTTCGTCGAGAAACAGGGTGCCCCCGTCAGTCAGTTCGTACAGGCCTTTCTTCTGGCCGGTGCTGCCGGTGAAGGCGCCCTTTTCGTGGCCGAACAACTCCGTCTCGAACAGGTGTTCCGGCACCGCCGCGCAGTTGATGGCGATGAATGGCCCGGCGGCACGGGGGGAGCGGTCGTGCACGAAGCGGGCGGCCAGTTCCTTGCCCACGCCGCTCTCGCCGTGGAGCAGGACGGAGGCCTCGCAATCCGCAACCCGCGCCAGGTTGTCCACACAGGCCAGGAAGGCCGGCGAGTGTCCCACCATGCGCATCTCCTCGCAGCCCAGTTCCGCCTCCACTTCCAGGGGATAGAGGATCTCCCCCAGGTACAGGGCGCCGTCGACGCCACGAATCGCGTGGCCCCGGATGCGCGTGCGCTCCGGCTCGCCGTCGGCGTGATAGTGGGTATGCAGCACCACGGTGGCCTGGCCGGTCCGGAACAGGGTCTGATGAGGGCAGTCCTCGCCGTTCTCGTGGCAGGGGCGGGGCGAGTGGTGGGAGACCTCGTGGCAGCGGCGCTTGAGGATGTCCTCCAGGGCCACGCCGTAGGCCTGGCAATAGTGCTGGTTGGCGGCGGTGATACGGTACTGGTCGTCGATGACCACGAAGGGCTGGTCGTGGGCTTCGATGAGGTCCTGGAGCCGGACGTGGGGCATGGCGGGGGCCCTGTCGTGAATGTCAGGCGACATGCTAGCAGTGTCATGACGTAATTGACATGTTCGGTGGCCAACGCCCGGGGGTTCTCCCCGCCGACGCCCATGGATAGGCGCTGGGAACGGGATGGCATGGTGGTTGCTGAGCAGGGCTCCCCTCTACCCAGATCGGAGCACGAGATGCCGGACAAGAAGAATTGGAAATTGCAGCCCCAGGTCGCCATGACCCCGGAGCTGGCGGATGAAGTGGCCAAGGTGGCTTGCGCCCTGAAGAGCCTGTCCGCCTACACCACCTTCGCCATGGAGCGGGAAGACTGCCCGGAGGACCTGCAAAAGATCGTCCAGGAAGGCCTGGACGCCATGGCCCGCATCTTCGTCTGGTAACCCGGCAACCCCGACTCAATAAGGAACACGACATGGCACACATCGTCATTCTCGGCGCCGGCATCGGCGGCATGACCATGGCCTACGAAATGCGCGAGCAGGCCCGCGCCCAGGACAAGGTCACGGTAATTTCCAACCATTCCTTCTTCCAGTTCACCCCCTCCAACCCCTGGGTGGCGGTGAACTGGCGTTCCAAGGACGACATCACCCTGCCGGTGGCGCCCTATCTGGAAAAGAAGGGCATCGCCTTCATCGACACCGGCGCCAAGCGGGTGCACCCGGACCAGAACCGCATCGAACTGGCGGATGGGCGCCAGGTGGAGTACGACTTCCTGATCATCGCCACCGGCCCCAAGCTGGCCTTCGACGAGGTGGAAGGACTGGGGCCGGCGGGCCACACCCAGTCGGTCTGCCACGTGGACCACGCGGTGGAGGCGGGCAAGAACTGGGAGAGCTTCGTGAAGGACCCCGGGCCCATCGTCGTCGGCGCTGTCCAGGGTGCCTCCTGCTACGGCCCGGCCTACGAGTTCGCCATGATCATGGACACCGACCTCAGGAAGCGCCGCATCCGCAGCAAGGTGCCCATGACCTTCGTCACCGCCGAACCCTACATCGGCCACCTGGGCCTGGGGGGCGTGGGGGATTCCAAGGGCCTGATGGAAGCGGCCATGCGCCACCGCCACATCAAGTGGATCTGCAACGCCAAGGTCACCAGGGTGGAAGCGGGCAGGATGTATGTGGCCGAGCATGACGAGAACGGCCAGGTGAAGAAGGAGCACGAGCTGCCGTTCAGATACTCCATGATGCTGCCCGCCTTCAAGGGTATCGACGCGGTGTTCGGCATCGAGGGCCTGACCAACCCGCGCGGCTTCATCGTCGCCGACCCCTACCAGCGCAACCCCAAGTTCTCCAACGTGTATTCGGTGGGCGTGTGCGTGGCCATCCCGCCCGTGGAGGCGACTCCGGTACCCACCGGCACGCCCAAGACCGGCTACATGATCGAGACCATGGTCACCGCCACGGCCCACAACATCCGCGCCGTGCTGGACGGCAAGGAGCCGGACCAGAAGGCCACCTGGAACGCGGTCTGTCTGGCGGACTTCGGCGACACCGGTGCCGCCTTCGTGGCTCTGCCCCAGATACCGCCCCGCAACGTGAATTGGTTCAAGGAGGGCAAGTGGGTGCACCTGGCCAAGGTGGCGTTCGAGAAATACTTCATCCGCAAGATGAAAAAGGGCACCACCGAGCCCCTGTACGAGAAATACGTGCTGGGGGTGCTGGGTATCAAGAAGCTCCACTAACCCAGCGGGCATGGCATGGGCCGAGGCCACCCCGGGCCGGGGTGGCCTCGGCCAGAAATGTCAGGCGAAGGACAATACCGCGCGCGTGCCCTGGCCCTCGATGCTGTCGAGCTCGATGCGCCAGCCGTAGCGGTCGCAGATCTTCTTCACCAGGGACAGGCCGATGCCGGCACCCTGGCTGTGGCGGCCCTTGTACAGCCGCTGGAACACCCGGTCCAGGGATTCCCGGGGGATGCCCAGGCCGGTGTCGCTGATGCTCAGGGTGTGTTCGTCCAGGCCCACGCTGACACTGCCGCGTTCCGTGTAGGTGAAGCTGTTGCGCACCAGATTGGCCAGGACGATGGACAACAGGTTGGGGTCCGCCACCAGGTCCGGGCGGGCGCGGATGTCCAGTACCACGTCCACCGCCTTGCCCTTGAGCAGGTGGCGGTGCTTGTCCAGGGCTTCCTGGAGCAGGCCGGCCACGGACACCGGGTCCCGCCGGCCGTCATCCCGCTCCCGCGCCATGGCCAGGAGGGCGGTGGTGAGGTCGGCCATGTCGGCGGTGGCCCGCTCGATGCGCTCCAGGCGCTGGCGCTCCTTGTCGGGCCGGGTCTCGTCCGCCAGCAGTACCTCCGCCGCGCCCCGGATCACCGCCAGGGGGGTGCGCAACTCGTGGGACACGTCGGCGGTGAAGGCCCGCTCCCGTTCGATGAAGGCCGCCACCCGGTCCAGGCTCTGCTCGAAGGCCCGGGCCAGTTCCCCCAACTCGTCCGGGGGGAAGTCGGCGGCCAGGTCGACATGGGGGGAAGTGGGGCCGATGTGGCGCAGGCGGCGGGCCAGTTCCTTCACCGGCTCGATGACCCGTTCCGCCAGCCAGAAGGCGATGCCGCCGGACACCAGCATCATCAGGGCCACGAAGCCCGCCAGGAAGGCGGTGAGGCGTGCCTGGCGCTCGCTGAACAGGGCCTCGTTGTAGAGCAGGTAGTAGCGCAGCCCGCCATGGTCCGATACCGCCAGGCGGTAAGGCCTGCCCTGCAGGCGCAGGGTATGGCGTCCCGTCGCCACGCCTGCCAGTTCCGGCGGCGGGGGCGGGTCGTTCGCGGTGGCGGGGGAGACAAAGCCCCGCAGGGTGATGGTGGCCGGCGGCACGGAATGGGGGTTGCGGGTACGGCGGGCCTGGTAGTCCTGCATCTCGGCGTTGAGGGTCTCGTCGATGAGCCGCTCGCCCGCGTCCCGCACCCCGATGTGCAAGCCGATGGCGATGATCAGCGCCACGCCGCCCCCCACCGAGGCGAAGGCCAGGGCCACGCGGGAGCGCAGGCTGTGGGAGAAACGCACCGCTCAGTGCTCCGCCGCCAGGCGGTAGCCTATGCCCCGCAGGGTATGGATCAGGGGCGGTGCGCCGTCGACCTCCAGGGCGTGGCGCAGGACGTGCATGTGGGCACGCAGGGCGTCGGAATCCGGTGGCTGGTCGCCCCAGACCGCCCGTTCCAGTTCGCCCCGCTTCACCACCCTGGGGCTGGCCCGCAGCAGGGTTTCCAGCAGCTTCAGGGGGATGGGGGGCAGGTTGAGCACCCGGCCGCTCCTGCTGGCGCGCATGAGGGCGGGGTCGAACTCCAGGTCCCCGGCCCGCAGGATGGCCGGGGAGGCGGCGCCCCGGGCGCGGCGGGCCAGGGCCTTGAGGCGGGCTTCAAGTTCCCGCAGGGCGAAGGGCTTGAGCACGTAGTCGTCGGCGCCGCATTCCAGGCCGGCTACCCGGTCGTCCAGGGCGTCCCGGGCGGTGAGCATGAGCACCGGGGTGTCGCGCCGCGCGTCCTCCCGCAGGCGGCGGCAGACGCTGAAGCCGTCCATGCCGGGCAGCATCACGTCCAGGACGATGGCGTCGTAGTCCTGGGTGACGGCCAGATGCAGGCCGGTGACGCCGTCGCCGGCGGCATCCGTGGAGTGGCCCTTGGCCTCCAGAAAGTCGCACACGTTGGCGGCCAGGTCCGGGTTGTCTTCGATGACGAGGATATGCATGGCCGGATTTTGGCAGCGGGGCGACGGCGTGGACAGGGCTTTGGCGCACCATTGACGCTCGCTTGACGCAACCTGGCCGAATAAAGGGATATTCCTGTCCTTGTGTTAAGATTGCGTCAAGCATGTCACCGACGCCCTGACCAGACGCCCGTCCTGACGGGCGTTGTCTTGTCTAGTGGGCGCGAATCGTTCAGCAACCCTCACTTGTCCGGAGTCATCATGGCCAGCAGCCAAGCCAGTCTGGGCAAGACCCTGTTTTGGGGCGGCCTCACCGCCCTGTTGTACTGGGCCTTGTTCACTTATGCCGAAGATTTCATTCGTCTTGCCCACACCACCGTGGATGCATGCGTGGTGCAGAACGGCATGAGCACCGACTACTACAACAAGCCCACGCCGGAACTGTGCGCGGAAAAGGGCGGCACCCTGGTGGATGGCACCTGGTGGTACGTGTTCGCCCCCATCGCCCTGGCCTTCGCCCTGTCCTACACGCACGGCCTGTTCACCGGCCTGTTCTGGGACGTGGTGGGCCTGAAGGCCAAGAAATAAGGATTCGAGATGGAACACGGCATGGAACTCTTCAACTTCATCGAGCTGGACCTCACCACCTCGATCATCCTCATCCTGGTGGGCTTCGTGGGCGGCATGGTGTCCGGCTTCATCGGTTCCGGCGGCGCCTTCGTGCTGACCCCTGCCATGATGACCCTGGGCGCCCCCGGCATGGTGGCGGTGGCCACCAACATCTGCCACAAGTTTCCCAAGGCCCTGGTGGGCGCGGTGAAGCGCAACAAATACGGCCAGGTGGACGTGAAGCTGGGCCTGGTGCTGGGCGTGTTCGCCGAGGCCGGCGTGCTGTTCGGCAAGCACGTGATGACCGACATCAAGAACGCGTTCGGCGCGGTGGGCACCGACCTGTACGTGTCGGTGATGTTCATCATCACCCTGGCCATCGTCGGCACCTTCGTGTTCAAGGACTACCGCAAGCTCAAGAACATGTCCGATGAAGAGCAGGACAACGTGGGGCTGACCAAAATTGCCAAATGGGTGCAGTCGGTGAAAATCCCCGGCACCATGATCTACTCCCACGCCGCCAAGTCGGAACTCTCCGTGCTGTTCCTGGTGCCCATTGGCTTCGCCACCGGTTTCCTGGCCTCGGCCATCGCCGTGGGCGGCTTCGTGGGTGTGCCGGCCATGATCTATATCCTGGGCGTGCCGGCCATCATGGCCTCCGCCACGGAATTGGTGATCGCCTTCGTCATGGGCCTGGGCGGCACCATCTTCTACGGCATGGAAGGCGCGGTGGACATACGCATGGCCATGCTGATCCTGTTCGGCTCGCTGTTCGGCATCCAGATAGGCGCCATCGGCACCACCTACGTGAAGGACTATCAGGTCAAGTTCACCATGGCGGTGATCATGCTGACGGTGTTGTTCTCCCGCTTCTTCTACATCCCCGGCTACCTCTCCAAGATGGGCATGATCGAGCCCCTGGACGCGGATCTTGCTCAAATACTGAAATACATCGGCGATGGCGTTCTCTATCTGGCGCTGTTTGTCGGTGCATTTACTGTCATCTCCTCCTTGCTCAAGGGCATGAGAGAGCACAGACAGAAGGAAGCCGCCCGGGGCGCGGAAGCCGCGGCGGCCGTTGGAAGTAAGGGTGGGATTACCATTGAGGAGGGCGGCAAATGAGCGGAAATCAGCTAGCCGAGTCCGGCCAGGTACGCAAGATCGTTGTGGCTACGGATGGCTCGGCTTACTCTGATGGTTCCATCCGTGTTGGCCTGGCTTATGGCCAACGTCTGCAAGCAGAGGTATTCGGCTTGTCGGTGGTCATCCACAGTCCGGAATTCGAGACATTTGTCCCCAATCTTGAAGAGTTGTCCGCCCAGCGGGCCCAGGAAGCGCTGTTGAGCTTTCACGCGGCGGCAGGCCAGGATGCCGCGACGATCGTGCTGAAGGCGGGTGATCCCGCCGAGGGTATCGTCGAAGGCGCCAGCCAGGCTGGAGCGGACATGATCGTCATCGGGCGGCGTGGAAAGCGGGGTTTGGCCCGCAGTCACGTGGGCGATGCCACGGTCAAGGTCATCGGCCGTGCCGCCTGCCCCGTGCTGGTGGTGCCGCAGATTGGTCAGCTGTGGTCCAACCGCATCTTGCTGGCCACGGACGGCTCGGAGTGCAGCGTCGCGGCGGCCGAGGCCGCCGGCAACATCGCCCGCCAGTCCGGCCTGCCCATCACCGTGGTGTCCGTGGTGACCTCCAGTCATAGCGATACCCGCCGGAACGCAGCTCAGGAAGCCGTGGACAGCAAGGTGGCCAAGTTCACCGAAATGGGCCTCCAAGTGGACGGCAAGGTGCTGGAAGGGCAACCGGATGAGGCTATCGTCAGGGCGGTGGGTGAAACCGGGGCCGATCTGGTGGTGATGGGTTCCCATGGCCGCACCGGCCTCAAGAAGATCCTCATGGGCAGCGTTTCCGAGCGGGTGATCGGTCAGGTGGCCTGCCCGGTGCTGGTGGTCAAGCCTTAATCCAGGTCTCCTCCTAAACAGGGCCGTGACGGATAATCCGCCACGGCCTTTTTATTTTTGGAGCAACCATGATTCGACGAAACCCAAATGGTCATCTGCCGCAAGTGCACGACACCTCCTTCGTGGATCCCACGGCCATCCTTTGCGGCAAGGTCATCGTGGAAGAAAACGTCTTCATCGGTCCCTACGCGGTGATCCGCGCCGACGAGGTGAATGAAGAAGGCGATATGGAGCCCATCGTCATCGGCGCCGGCTCCAACATCCAGGACGGCGTGGTGATCCATTGCAAGGCGGGAGGCGGGGTGTTCATCGGCCGCAATACCTCCATCGCCCACCGTTCCATCGTGCATGGCCCCTGCACCGTGGGCGACAACGTGTTCATCGGTTTCAACTCGGTGCTGTTCAACTGCGTGCTGGGCAGCAACTCGGTGGTGCGGCACAACTCCGTGGTGGAGGGCTGCGAGGTGCCGGCCGGCTTCTATATTCCCTCCACCACCAACATCCATTCCGACAAGGATCTGGCCAGCATCGCCCGAGTAACACCGGACCAGGCGGGCTTTTCCGAAAGCGTGACTCAGGCCAATCTGGAGCTGGTGAAGGGCTACAAGCGTATTCGCAATGAGTTTTGACCGGGCATGATCGCCCTCCAGGAAGCCGCCGCCGCCGGATTGCTCAACCGGCGCCACCTTGCCCGCAACCTCATGGCCGGCGTGGTGGTGGGGGTGGTGGCCCTGCCCCTGTCCCTGGCCTTCGCCATCGCCAGTGGCGCCACGCCCGAGGCTGGGTTGTATACCGCCATAGTCGCTGGCTTCCTGGCGGCAGTCCTGGGGGGCAGCCGGGTGCAGGTCACCGGCCCCACCGGCGCCTTCATCGTCATCCTGGCCGCCATCACCGCGCAGCACGGCTTCGACGGCCTGCAGATCGCCACCTTCATGGCCGGCCTGATCCTGCTGGCCATGGGCCTGTCCAGGCTGGGGGGCATCATCAAGTTCATCCCCACGCCAGTCATTGTCGGCTTCACCACGGGCATCGCGGTGATCATCTTCGTGGGGCAGTGGAAGGACTTCTTCGGCCTGCCGGCGCCGGTCGGCGCCCATTTCCACGAGAAATTCCTTCACTTGGCCCAGGCCCTGGCCCATCCCCACTGGGCCACCACCGGGCTGGGCCTGCTGGGCCTGGCCCTGGCCCTGCTCACCCCCAAGGTGCTGCCCCGGAGCATTCCTGGCCCCCTGGTGGCCATGGTGGGGGTGACCCTGACCCAGGTCGTGTTCCAGTTCGAAGGGGTGGCCACCATCGGCACGGCCTTCGGCGGCGTGCCCTCAAGCCTGCCGGTGTTCCACTGGCCGGACATCACTCTGGCCCGGGTGGTGGAGCTCATCGGGCCAGCCTTCACCATCGCCATGCTGGGGGCCATCGAGTCCTTGCTGTCTGCTGTGGTGGCCGACGGCATGGCCGGCACCCGTCACGATTCCAACCAGGAGCTGGTGGGCCAGGGGGTGGCCAACATCTTCTCGCCCATGTTCGGCGGTTTCGCCGCCACGGGTGCCATCGCCCGTACCGCCACCAACGTGCGTAACGGCGCCGACAGCCCGGTGGCGGGGATGGCCCACGCCGGGGTGCTGCTCGTCATCGTCCTGGCCGCCGCCCCCCTGGCGGCCCACATCCCCCTGGCCGGCCTGGCCGCCATCCTCTTCGTGGTGGCCTACAACATGAGCGAATGGCGCCATTTCGCAAATCTGGCCCGCACCGCGCCGGGCAACGACAAGGCGGTGCTGCTCATCACCTTCTTTCTCACCGTGTTTACAGACCTGGTGCTGGCGGTGAACGTGGGCGTCATCCTTGCAGCGCTTCTGTTCATGAAGCGCATGGCGGAAACGGTTAAGGTGGAAGGGGTGAACACGGAAGAGATCGAGACCGCCTGCCCCGTGGGGGTGCCTCCAGGCGTACAGGTGTACTCCATTGATGGGCCGTTCTTCTTCGGCGCGGCGGAGACCTTCGAGAACACCCTGATGGGCATCGGCGGCAATGTGAAGGTGGTGGTGGTGCGCCTGGGCCGGGTCCCGCTGCTGGATGTCACGGGCATGGCTGCCCTGGAGCGCATGGCAGGCCACCTGGCCAAACGGGGAGGAGCCCTGATCCTGTGCGAGGCCAACGAGCGTATCACCGTTAAACTGGAGCATTCAGGCTTGGCCGGGCATCTGGGGGCGGTTGGGCCACAGCCGGACATCGCCTCAGCCCTCGAAGCGGCTGAGCGGGCCCTGGCTACCCAGGGCCATGCGAGCCTTTGACCTGAGTGTCCGCTTCCATGCCCTGGGCGACGTGCTCGCTGAACACGCTCACTTCTGGAGACCCAATCCATTCCATGAACTCCGCCCCGCCTGGTGTGGGCGCCACCCCGCCCTCGCAGCGCGCTTGCGGGAATTGGCTGACGGGGATGTCGAAGCGATTGCCGGAGACAACCACGCCCTGATCGCCCTGTTGGCGGAATATGTGCCGGTACTGGATGTCCTGCACGGCCTGATTCGGGTGCAGGCTCTGACAGATACGGCCGTCGTGGATGACTCGCCCCGCCTGCGCCGCCTCCTGGTCCATGTGCCGGGGCGCAAGCAGGATCAGATCACCGCCTTTGTGGCGGGCATGGGGGAGGTGGCCCACCCCGTGCTGGAATGGTGCGCGGGCAAGGGCCACCTGGGCCGCCTGCTGGCCTGGCACCAGCCCCATCCGGTCACCAGCCTGGAGATCCGCCCGGACCTGGTTGAGGCGGGGGTGGACCTGGCCCGGCGCCAGGGCCTGGCCCAGTACTTCGTATGCGGTGATGCCCTGGCACCCGAGGCTCTGGCTCATGTGGCGGACCGCCATGCCGTGGCCCTTCATGCCTGCGGCGACCTTCACCTGGCGCTGCTGAGGGGCGTGGCGGCCGCCGGGGCGCCTGCCCTGGACCTGGCCCCCTGCTGCTACTACCGCACCGTGGCGGACCGCTACGTTCCCCTGTGCGATGACGCGGGACTGTCCCTCAGCAGGGACGAACTTCACCTGGCGGTTACCGAGACCGTCACCGCCGGACAACGGGATCGCCGACGCTCGGATATGTCCGCGGCCTGGAAGCTTGCCTTCCTGGAATGGCGTGCCGGGGCCGGCGTACCCCGGCAAAAGACCTTCAAACCGGTGCCCGACCGCTGGCTCGGCCTGGGGTTCCGAGGCTGGATGGAACGGATGTGTCGACGGGAAGGAGTGCCTGCCCCAGCCGACGGAGAATGGGGTGAAATCGAGGAGGCAGGATGGCATCGCCAGGCAGAGGTGCGCCGCCTGGACCTGGTCCGCCTTGCCTTTCGCCGCCCACTGGAGCTATGGCTGGTGCTGGATCGGGCCCTATTCCTGGAAAGACGTGGCTACCGGGTGCGGGTCTACGAGTTCTGTGCCCGTGCCCTGACTCCCCGCAATCTGTTGATCTCCGCCCGGCATTTGCCTGCCCTGGAGCGATTTGCCCCGTAGGTGGATGCGGATTAAAGTTTTTGCCGATTTTGTCGATAAAAAGTACAGAATCCGGCACAAGGCGTTCCTGGGGAATTCGCTGAAGAATAACGATGGCCCAGCCGGATGGGTCGTGCGCGGGCTTCCGGGGTCATGTGTCAACTACCGCTGCGCTTTGGTGCACGGGGAGTAAACAGGAAAGCGATGCATCAAATGGACCTCACCATCGATTGGGCCAAGCTGGAAGCCCGTTTCAAAGGCAAGCGGGATTTCGTCGACAAACTTGCCAGGACGGCCCTGCACAGCCAGGGAGACAGTCCCGGCAAGCTGCGGCAAGCCGCTGGCTATGGTGATTTCGAGGCCCTGGCCTTCGCCGCCCATAGCTTGAAAGGCATGAGCGGCAACCTCATGGCCGATGAACTGCACACCTTTGCGGCGCGTGTCGAACTGGCGGCGAAGCGCCACGAAACGATGGCGCTGGATGAGGCGGAACTCCTTGCCCAGGCGGTGGAGCGGTTCCTGGCCTGCCTGGTGATAAGGATCGGAGATCAGGCGCACTCGCCTGTCCTTGGCTGAGATCGGGATGCTTCAATCTGCCTGAATCAGTGTACTGCGGCCCAACCAGGATGTATCTGGTAGAGGACCAGTTCCTGGGGACCCATCTGCGGGGCATCGCCGCCCTGCTTCAGGACATGGCGTTCCAAGGGAATTCACCCCTTCAGGCAGCAGGATTCGCCGCCCTCGGGTGGGCCCCGCTCTGGGTATGATGGGTGTCATCCGACCCTTCCGGTTCAGATGCCATGCCTTCCATCCTGTCCCTTCCCTCCGTGCTGCTGCAGACCGTGGCGCTATTGGCCCTGTCCAACCTGTTCATGACGGTGGCATGGTATGCCCACCTCAAGCACCTGAACGACAAGCCCTGGTGGATCGCGGCCCTGGCCAGCTGGGGCGTTGCCCTGTTCGAGTACCTGTTGCAAGTGCCCGCCAACCGCATCGGCTACCAGGCCATGACCCTGCCCCAGCTGAAGATCCTCCAGGAAGTCATCACCCTTGCCGTGTTCGCCCCCTTCGCCGTGCTTTACATGAAGGAGCCCCTGTCCTGGAACTATCTTTGGGCGGGCTTGTGCCTCCTGGGTGCGGTGTATTTCATCTTCAAAACATGAAAACCCGTTTGTTATACAGCTTGGATCGCCAGCAACTCCTTTCACGAATTTCTATGGCCCCGTGCTTCTGATGCGTAGACCCTAAAGTATTTCGGGGTTGTTTCCGATAAGCCTTGTGCCTGTCCTGGTGAATGCTCACCAAGCAGTCGATCTGATAAATAACGAGGAGTACATCATGCGTTTTAATTCCCTGATTTCCTGTTTTGCCCTGGCTTTCATGGCCACTACCCCCGCCCTGGCTGCCGAGGAGACACCCAAGAGCATTCCCGGCGGCACCATGGTGGACGCCGTGAAGGCCAAGGCGCTGCATGACAAGGGCGCCGTATTCGTGGATGCCCGGGTAGCAGCTGAATACGCCGACAAGCACATCAAGGGTGCCATCAGCGTGGTCTACAAGGAGACCCACAAGAAGGTTTCAAAGCTGGATCCCGCCGATTCCTTCGACCTCTCCAAATTGCCGGCCGACAAGGCCAAGGTTCTGGTGTTCTATTGCAACGGCTCACCCTGCTGGCGCGGTTACAAGGCCGCAGCCGCATCCATCAAGGCGGGCTACAAGAATGTGAACTGGTTCCGTGATGGACTGCCGGCCTGGGAAGCAAAGAGTTACCCCACGGAATAAGGTGGAACATAAGGGGAGAGGGAGATGATCCACAGTTTGCGAGGCCTGCTCGTCCTGATGGCAGTCGTGACCCTGGTGGGCATGCTTGTGTTGGGGGGGCTGGCGATCCATGCGGCGCGGGATACGTCGGCCCAGTTGAATGGAGTCAATGAACGCTCCGTCTCCCCCCTGATTCAGCTCCAGACCGTGGAACGCCATATCAAGGAGGTGCGTTTCCGCATTGCGGGGGTGGCGCTGGAGCAGCTGCCTACGGTGGGGTCGGCCAACCACCTGAAAGAGATGATGCAGGCCATTCCGGCGACCTGGTCGGCTTTCGAGAGCGCGGCGGCCGGCCAATCCTTCTCGGATGAAGAGCGGGCCAACCTGGACAAGATACGTGCCGGCATGAAAGGCCTGAATGAGTTGATGGCACGACTGCTGGCGGCCTACCAGAACGACGACATGGCCACCGTGAAAAGTATTCTGGAGGACGACTGGCCCCTGGTGCATGGCCAGGTGATCAAGCCGCTGGAACAGTTCGTACCCTATTACGAGGGCGTGGCCCAGGGAGCCTTCGAGCAGGCCAGGCAGCAGGCGAACAGGTTGATGATCACGGTCGTGGTCTTGCTGTTGCTTTGCCTGGGCGGGGTCGGGGCAGTGAACATCTACCTGCAGCGCAGGTTCAGTAGGCAACTGCGGGCGGCTCGGGAAGCGGTGGAGGCCGTTGCCGGCTTCAACCTGGCCCAGCCTATCGTGGCCCAGGGCCGGGACGAGATCAGCGAACTGCTGCGGGGCCTGGCTGCCATGCAGTCCAGCCTTCGGGACGTGGTGACCCGGGTGCGCGAGGGTGCCGTTGCGCTTGAGAACATGTCCGGCGAACTGGCCGGCGCCAGTTCCGAGGTTGCGGACGCCAGCCACAGCCAGGCGGAGTCCGCTTCCGGTATGGCGGCTTCCATGGAAGAACTATCCGTGTCCATTGACCAGATGCGGGAACATGCCACCGAGTCGACCAATCTTGCCGTCCTATCCGGCGAGGCCTCCAGGCAAGGCAGGGATGTCACCAGGAGCGCGGCCCAGGAGATGGCCTCCATCGCCGAGGGTGCGCGGCAGTCTTCCTCCATTGTTTCGGAGCTGGGTGGGCTGTCTTCAGAGATCAGCGGCATTGTCAACGTCATCAGGGAAATCGCCGACCAGACAAATCTGCTGGCCCTGAATGCGGCCATCGAGGCGGCGCGTGCCGGGGAACAGGGAAGAGGCTTTGCCGTCGTGGCGGACGAGGTGCGAAAGTTGGCAGAGCGTACCTCTTCTTCCACGCAGCAGATCGGCGACATGATCACGCGCATCCAGAGCGGCACACGTCGGGCGGTGGAAGCCATGGAGGCCGATGTGAACAGGGCCAGCCAGGGTGAGGAACTGGCGCATCGTGCTGGCGAATCCATAGAGCAGATCGAACATCGGGCCTCCGAAGTGGTGCGTTCCGTCAATGAGATCCAGCTTGCCCTGAGCGAGCAGAGTTCAGCCGCCAGGGATGTCGCGATACGGGTGGAGCAGATCGCGCAGATGACGGAAACCAATTCCCGAGCCAGCATGAAGACCAGCCAGAACGCCACCCAGGTATCCGGCCTGGCCATGCGCCTGAATGAGTTGGTGGCTGGCTTCCGGGTCTGATTCGGTGCTTGCGGCAAGGCGGTGGGGCAACTGTCCCTCCACCCAGGGGTAAGCGTTCCGGACCCGGATGCGTCCCTTAACCGTTGGTTTCCCGGCCTTTTCGCACGGGAAGCCTGCCTGACCCGGCCGTCGCCACAGGGCGGGAATGTGAATTCATGCTCAGGTGCTCGGCCGGCGTGATTTGCGTGGTGCCGGGCTGATAAAATTACCCAGTTTCCTTCCTTTTATTGGGCCCCAGCATGTTTTCCGCCAGCCAGACCATCGCCTCCACCGATCCCGAACTGTGGGCCGCCATCCAGGCCGAAGCCCACCGCCAGGAAGAGCACATCGAACTGATCGCCTCCGAGAACTACACCAGCCCGGCGGTGATGGAGGCCCAGGGTTCCGTGCTGACCAACAAGTACGCCGAGGGCTATCCCGGCAAGCGCTACTACGGCGGTTGCGAGCACGTGGACGTGGTGGAGCAGCTGGCCATCGACCGGGTCAAGGCCCTGTTCGGCGCGAATGAACACAACTACGCGGCCAACGTGCAGCCCAACTCCGGCTCCCAGGCCAACCAGGCGGTGTTCATGGCCTTCCTCAAGCCCGGTGACACCATCATGGGCATGAGCCTGGCCGAGGGCGGCCACCTCACCCACGGCATGGCCCTGAACATGTCCGGCAAGTGGTTCAACGTCGTTGCCTACGGCCTCAACGAGAAGGAAGAGATCGATTACGAGGCCATGGAAGCCAAGGCCCGGGAGCATAAGCCCAAGCTGATCATCGCCGGTGCCTCCGCCTATGCCCTGCGCATCGACTTCGCCCGCTTCGCCAAGATCGCCAAGGAAATCGGCGCCATCTTCATGGTGGACATGGCCCACTACGCCGGCCTCATCGCCGCCGGGGTGTACCCCAATCCGGTGCCCCACGCTGACGTGGTCACCTCCACCACCCACAAGACCCTGCGGGGCCCCCGGGGCGGCATCATCCTGATGAAGGCCGAGCACGAAAAGGCGCTCAATTCCGCCATCTTCCCCGGCCTCCAGGGTGGTCCCCTGGAACACGTCATCGCCGGCAAGGCGGTGGCCTTCAAGGAAGCGGCCAGCAAGGAGTTCAAGGTATACCAGGAGCAGGTGGCCGCCAACGCCCTGGTGATGTGCAAGGTGCTCATCGAGCGGGGCTTGCGCATCGTCTCCGGCCGCACGGAAAGCCACGTATTCCTGGTGGACCTTCAGGCCAAGAACCTCACCGGCAAGGAAGCGGAAGCCGCCCTGGGCCGCGCCCACATCACGGTGAACAAGAACGCCATCCCCAACGACCCCCAGAAGCCCTTCGTCACCTCCGGCATCCGTATCGGCACGCCGGCCATGACCACCCGGGGCTTCAAGGAGCTGGAGTCCGAGAAACTGGCCCACCTGGTGGCCGACGTGCTGGACGCCCCCAACGACGAGGCGGTCATCGAGCGTGTGAAGGGCGAGGTGACCAAGCTGACGGCGGCGTTTCCGGTCTATGGAAAGTGAGTGAAAAGTGAAATGTGACTCGCCGGTGTGCGGCTCAAGTGAAAGGTGGGAGAACATGCTCACATTTCACATTTCACGTTTCGCATTTCACGCTTTACACAGATGAAATGTCCCTTCTGCGGCGCCATCGACACCCAGGTGGTGGAAACTCGCCTGGCGGAGGACGGCATGTCCATTCGCCGCCGCCGCCGTTGCGCGGCCTGCGACAAACGTTTCACCACTTATGAAACCGCCGAGGTGCGCGTCCCCGCGGTGGTTAAGGCTGCCGGTGAGCGTCAGGAGTTTTCCCGCGGCAAGCTGGAACAGGGCTTCCGCAAGGCCCTGCACAAGCGGCCAGTGTCCACGGAGCTCACCGAACAGGCCATCGACCGGGTGGTGCAGAAACTCCTGGCCCTGGGAGAGAAGGAAGTGCCTGCCCGCCTCATCGGCGACCTGGTGATGAACGAGCTCAAGCGCCTGGACAAGGTGGCCTACATCCGCTTTGCTTCGGTTTACCGGGCCTTCCAGGACGTGGATGACTTCCGCGATGCGATCCGGGATGTGGAAGCGCGGGACGTCGAGAAGCCTTGACCTTCAGCCCTGAAGACCACGCCTGCATGGCCCGGGCCCTGCGCCTGGCGGAGCGGGGTCTGTTTACCACCACCCCCAACCCCCGGGTGGGCTGTGTCCTGGTGAAGGACGGCCGGGTGGTGGGGGAGGGCTGGCACGAGCGGGCCGGCGAGCCCCATGCCGAGGTTCATGCCCTGCGGGCGGCTGGTGACCTGGCTCGGGGCGCCACCGCCTACGTCACCCTGGAGCCCTGTTCCCATCACGGCCGTACCCCTCCCTGCGCCAACGCCCTCATCGACTCCGGCGTGGCCCGGGTGGTGGCCTGCATGCGGGACCCCAATCCCCAGGTCTCCGGCCGGGGCATCGAGCTCCTGACCCTGGCGGGGGTCCGTGCGGAAGTGGGTCTGATGGAAACGGAGGCGCGGGAACTCAACATCGGTTTCATCAGCCGCATGACCCGGGGCCGGCCCTGGCTACGCCTTAAGACGGCTTCCAGCCTGGATGGCAAGTCGGCCCTGCTGAACGGCGAATCCAAGTGGATCACGGGCTCCGCTGCCCGGGCCGACGTCCACCGCCTGCGGGCCCGTGCCTGCGCCGTGCTTACTGGCGTGGGTACCGTGCTGGCGGACAATCCGCGGATGAACGTGCGTGAGCTGGACACTGGGCGCCAGCCCCTGCGGGTGGTGGTGGATAGCCGGTTGCGAACTCCCATCGACGCCAACATCCTGCGGGATGGCGAAACGGTGCTGGTGTGCGCCCAGGCCGAAGCGGGCCGGCGGGACGCATTGTTGTCTGCGGGGGCGCATATCCTGGAATTGCCCGGACCGGAGGGTCGCGTGCACCTTGGGGCGCTGATGCAGGAACTGGGGGCCCGGGGCTTCAATGAGCTTCATGTGGAAGCCGGGGCAACTCTTAATGGCGCCCTGTTGCAGGCCGGGCTGGTGGATGAGTGGGTGGCGTACCAGGCTGCTACGGTCATGGGCCACCAGGCCCGGGGCCTGTTCGACCTGCCGGCCCTTACTGACATGGTTGCCCGGCGGAACTTCCGCCTGATGGATGCCCGCATGGTGGGGCAGGATTTACGCCTGAGACTGCGGCCCGAATGAGCACCGTGGTCGAGCCTGCCTTCAAGGATCATTTTTCCTGCAATTCCTCGGACTACGCCGCTTACCGACCTGCCTATCCACCCGAACTGTTCGCCTGGCTGGCTGCCCAGGTCCAAAACCGAGGGCAGGCCTGGGACTGCGCCACGGGATCCGGCCAGGCGGCCCTGGGACTGGCCTCGCATTTCCAGAACGTGGCTGCCACGGATGCCAGTGCCGACCAGATCGCCCAGGCCCGGCCCCATGGGAGGGTGATCTATCGGGTGGCCCCGGCGGAGTCGTCGGGATTGCCGGCGGCCAGCGTGGACCTGGTCAGCGTGGCTCAGGCGGTCCACTGGTTCGACCTGCCTGCCTTCCATGCCGAGGTGAAGCGGGTGCTTAAGCCGGGGGGTGCGCTGGCTATCTGGTGCTACGAACGCCTGCGGGTCGAACCCGTCCTGGATGAGTCCATCGAGGACTTCTACTGCCGCCAGTTGGGCCCCTACTGGCCGCCGGAGCGCCGTCACGTGGAGGCGGGCTACCGGGTCCTGGATTTTCCCTACCGGGAAGCGTACGTGCCGGCCTTCACCATGGGGGCAGCCTGGAACCTGGACCAGCTCATGGGCTATTTCGCCACCTGGTCCGCGGTGAAGGCCTGTCGCCGGGCGACGGGGAGGGATCCCCTGCCCGCGTTGCGGGATCGCCTGGCCGGCGCCTGGCGTGGCTCTGGTGTTTCCCTTGCCAAGCCTAAAATCATAAAATGGCCCCTTTCCCTGCGGTTCGGCCGCGCGTAACAGTCTTGCTGCGGCCACCAGCTCTTAAATAACCGAGGCGTCACCCATCATGTTTACAGGCATCATCCAGGCCGTCGGCCACGTCACCCATTTGCAGGAATCCCAGGGGGGCGACGCCCGGGTTACCATCGCTGCCGGCGGGCTGGACATGGGCGACGTACATCTGGGTGACTCCATCGCCTGCAATGGCGTGTGCCTGACGGTGGTGGACAAGACGCCGGAGAGCTTCGACGTGGTGGTGTCCGGTGAGTCCTTTTCCTGCACCATCGGCTTCGCCCCCGGCGACAAGCTGGACCTGGAGAAGGCCATGCGCCTGTCGGACCGTCTGGGCGGCCACCTGGTGTCGGGCCACGTGGATGGCGTGGGAGAGGTAAAGCGTTTTGAACAGGTGGGCGACTCCTGGCTGCTGGAAATCCGCGCCCCCGCCAAGCTGGCCCGCTACCTGGCGCCCAAGGGCTCCATCGCCGTGAACGGCGTCTCCCTTACCGTGAACCGGGTGATCAACGGCCATGACGGCACCGACTTCACCATCAACCTGATTCCCCACACCTTGGAAAACACCATGCTGCATGCCGTCAAGCCCGGCGACAGGGTGAACCTGGAGGCGGACATGCTGGCCCGCTACGCAGAGCGCCTGCTGCATTACATCAACCATACCGACAAGGACTGAACTGGCATGTCCCTCGCCCCCATCACTGAAATCGTGGCCGAGCTGAAGGCCGGCCGCATGGTCATCCTCGTGGACGAGGAGGACCGGGAAAATGAAGGCGACCTGGTCATGGCCGCCGAGTTCGCCACTCCGGAAGCCATCAACTTCATGGCCAAGTACGGCCGCGGCCTCATCTGCCTGACCCTGACCGACGAGCGTTGCCGCCAGTTGGGCCTGAAGCAGATGGTGAGCGACAACCAGACCCCCCACGGCACCGCCTTCACCGTCTCCATCGAGGCCGCCGAGGGCGTGACCACGGGCATCTCCGCCGCCGACCGGGCGGTGACCATCCTGGCCGCCGTGAAGCGGGAAGCCAAACCCACGGACATCATCCAGCCCGGCCACATCTTCCCCCTGCGGGCCCAGCCCGGCGGCGTGCTGAAGCGGGCCGGCCACACGGAGGCTGGCTGCGACCTGGCGGCCATGGCAGGCCTGGTGCCTGCCTCCGTGATCTGCGAGATTCTCAAGGAAGACGGCACCATGGCCCGCCTGCCGGACCTGATCGAATTCGGCGGGGAGCACGGCCTGAAGATCGGCGCCATCGCCGACCTGATCCAGTACCGCAGCGAGAACGAGGCCCTGGTGAAGCGGGTGGCGGACAAGACCGTGCAGACCGCCTACGGCCCCTTCCTGCTGGTGGCCTACCATGACGAGACGGTCGACGAGACCCACCTGGCCCTGGTGAAGGGTGAGATCAGTGCCCAGGCCGAGACCTTGGTGCGGGTGCATGAGCCCGTTTCCGTGCTGGATTTCCTGGATGCCGGCACGGGCCATTCCTGGAGCATGGACGGGGCCATGCGCACCCTGGCTGCCGCCGAGCGGGGCATCATGGTGCTGTTGCACCGCCCGGAAAGCGGGACCGATCTGATGCAGCGGCTCACGCCCCAGCCCCAGGCCTCCTCCAAGTTCGACCTGCGCAACTACGGTATCGGCGCCCAGATCCTGCGGGACCTGGGGGTGGGGAAAATGAAGCTCATGGCGCACCCGCGCCGCATGCCTTCCATGACCGGCTTCGGTCTGGAAGTCACCGGATACCTGGAACAAGGCAACTGAGAAGTTAAGGAAAGGGAAGCGACATGGCACGCTACGACAAGATTTTCGAATTCGAACCCAGCCTGGATGGCGCCGGCCTGCGGGTAGGCGTTGTGATGAGCCGCTTCAACATCGACGTGGTGGAAGGGCTGTTGTCCGCCTGCACCGCGGCCCTGCTGAAGCATGGCGTTGCTGCCTCCGACATCCACATCGCCACCGTGGCGGGCGCCCTGGAAATCCCCCTGGTGATGAAGAGGATGGCCGAGTCCGGCAAGTATGATGCCCTGGTGGCCCTGGGCGCGGTAATCCGTGGCGAGACCTACCACTTCGAGGTGGTTTCCAACGAGATGGCCAGCGGTATCACCCGGGTAAACCTGGATACTGGCATTCCCATTGCCAACGGCGTGCTCACCACCAACACAGACCACCAGGCCATGGAACGCGTGTCCGACAAGGGCAAGGAAGCGGCCCAGTGCGCCATCGAGATGGCCAACCTGCTGAAGGCCATCTGAAAGCGATCATGTCCGTAAAGCAGTCAAAATCCGGGCGCGGCAGCCGCCAGATATCCCGCGAGCTGGTGTTGCGCGCCCTGTATGAGTGGCAGGTGGCCCGCAGCGACCTGGCCGCCCTCCTGGTGCACATGGAGGCGGAAGAGGACGACGGCGTGTGTCTCAGCGCCGAGGCCAACATGGGCTTTTTCCGTGAGTTGCTTGAAGGCGTGCTAAAGGAAGTGGGTGCCCTGGACATGGCCCTGGAGCCTCATCTGGACCGGGCCCTGGAGGAGCTTTCCCCCATCGAACACGGCGCCCTGCTGATCGGTGCCTACGAGCTCAGACACACCCTCAACGTGCCCTACAAGGTGGCCATCAACGAGGCGGTCAACCTGACCAAGAAATACGGCGGCACCGATGGCCACAAGTTCGTCAACGGCGTGCTGGACAAGCTGGCCAAGGTGACACGCCAGGTGGAAGTAGAGGCGGCGGGGCGGGGGTAAGCCTTCGCGGGTCATGCCTTCCGAATTCGAACTCATTGCCCGCTTCTTCACCCGCCCTGCACCTGGCGCGACGCTGGGGGTGGGAGATGATGCGGCGCTGATGCGACTTTCTCCCGGCATGGAACTGGCCGTTTCCACCGACATGCTGGTGGCGGGCCGCCACTTCCTGCCAGACGCCGATCCCTATCTGCTGGGCCACAAGGCCCTGGCGGTGAATCTTTCAGATCTGGCGGCCATGGGCGCCAGGCCCCGCTGGGCCACCCTGGCCCTGGCCCTGCCGGAAGCGGACGAGGCCTGGCTTTCGTCCTTCAGCCAGGGTTTCCTGGACATGGCCGACCGGTTTGAGGTGGACCTGGTGGGCGGCGACACCACGTGCGGACCTCTTAACCTGTGCATCACCATCCTGGGCGAGGTACCCCCTGGCCGGGCCCTGCGCCGGGATGGGGCCAGACCGGGAGATGATGTCTGGGTCTCCGGTGACCTGGGGGGCGCGGCCCTGGGCCTGCGCCACGCGCTGGGCCAGCTTGCCCTGCCGGAGGATGAAGCCAATGCCTGTCTGTGCAGGCTCCAGGCCCCGGAACCCCGGGTGGCACTGGGGCGTGCCTTGGTGGGGGTGGCTGGCGCGGCCATCGACGTCTCCGATGGTGTTATGGCAGACCTGGGGCATATCCTGGATCGTTCGATGGTGGGGGCCGAAATCATGTTCGAGCAACTGCCTGCCCATCCGGCAGTGTCCGCCCGTCTGAACGAGGCGGTGGCCCAGCATTGCCTGCTGGCTGGTGGCGACGACTACGAGCTGTGTTTCACGGCGCCGCCGGAACGGGCCTCGGAAGTGGTGGCGGCGGGCGAGGCGGCGGGGGTGCGGGTGACCTGGGTGGGGCGTATCGTCCAGGCACCGGGCTTGCACCTGCTGGGGCCGGAGGGACAGGCCATATCTTCGGAGGTCCGCGGCTATGACCACTTCGCCTGACCGCCCCCTCGATCGTCCCTTCCTGCTGGCCCACCCGGCCCATTTCCTGGCCCTGGGCTTCGGCGCAGGGCTGTCCCCCAAGGCGCCAGGTACCGTGGGGACCCTGGTGGCCTTTCCCCTTTTCTGGCTGTTGCTGGAGTCTCCTTTTTTCTGGGGTTGGGTAGCGCTGTTCCTCGCGGTGGGCATCTGGGCCTGCGGGGTGACCGGCCGGGCCCTGGGGGTCCATGACCACGGTGGCATCGTCTGGGACGAGGTGGCGGCCTTCCTGCTGGTGCTGCCCTTCGCGCCGCTTTCCTGGTTTGGTTACGTCCTCGCCTTTGCCCTGTTTCGCCTGTTCGACATCTGGAAACCTTTCCCCATCGGCTGGCTGGATGCCCGGGTGAAGGGGGGGCTGGGAGTGATGCTGGACGACGTGCTGGCGGCGGTCTACAGCATTCTCTGTCTCCTGGGGTTGCAGGCATGGATGTGAACCAGGACGAATTGGAAAGACTGGCGGCGGGTCTGGGCGAGGTCTTGCTGGCCAAGAACTGGATGCTGGCCTGCGCCGAGTCCTGCACCGGCGGCTGGGCGGCCCAGGCATGCACGGCCATCGCCGGCTGTTCCGCCTGGTTCGAGCGGGGATTCGTCACTTACAGCAATGCGGCCAAGATGGAACTGTTGGGGGTACCGGAGGCTCATCTGGTGAGCCATGGGGCGGTTAGCCTGGAGGTCGCTCGGGCCATGGCCGAGGGAGTGTTGCGCCATAGTCGGGCCCAGGCCGCCTTCGCCATCACCGGCATCGCCGGTCCCTCGGGCGGCTCACCGGAAAAACCCGTGGGAACGGTGTGCTTCGCCTGGGTCGTGACCGGGCAGGAGGCCGTGATGGAGCAGGTGCAATTCGAGGGCGACCGCCGGGCTATCCGGGCCCGGTCGGTGGCCTATGCCCTTAGACATATGCGGGATTTGGTTATTTAGGCTCGTGCCATAATCAGCCCCGTTTTCAGGAGGAACAGACATGGACGACAACAAGGCCAAAGCCCTCGCGGCGGCCCTGGCCCAGATCGAAAAGCAGTTCGGCAAGGGCTCCATCATGAAGATGAGCGACGGCAGCGTGGCCGAGGATATCCAAGTGGTGTCCACCGGCTCCCTGGGCCTGGACGTTGCCCTGGGCGTGGGCGGTTTGCCCCGGGGCCGGGTGGTGGAGATATACGGCCCGGAGTCGTCCGGCAAGACCACCCTTACCCTGCAGGTCATCGCCGAGATGCAGAAGATCGGCGGCACGGCGGCCTTCATCGACGCGGAACATGCCCTGGACCCCCAGTATGCCCAGAAGCTGGGGGTGAACGTGGCAGAGTTGCTCATCTCCCAGCCTGACACGGGCGAACAGGCCCTGGAGATCGCAGACATGCTGGTGCGTTCCGGCGGCGTTGACGTGATCGTCATCGACTCCGTGGCAGCCCTGACGCCCAAGGCGGAAATCGAGGGCGAGATGGGAGACTCCCACGTGGGCCTCCAGGCCCGCCTCATGAGCCAGGCCCTGCGCAAGCTCACCGCCACCATCAAGCGCACCAACACCCTGGTGATCTTCATCAACCAGATCCGCATGAAGATCGGCGTCATGTTTGGTAACCCGGAAACCACCACCGGTGGCAACGCCCTCAAGTTCTACGCCTCCGTGCGCCTGGACATCCGCCGTATCGGCGGCATCAAGAAGGGCGACGAGGTCATCGGCAACGAGACCCGGGTTAAGGTTGTGAAGAACAAGGTGGCTCCTCCGTTCAAGGAAGCCATCTTCGACATCCTCTATGGCGAGGGCATCTCCCGCCAGGGCGAGATCATCGAGCTGGGCGTGGCCCACAAGCTCGTCGACAAGTCAGGTGCCTGGTACGCCTACCAGGGCGAGAAGATCGGCCAGGGCAAGGACAACGCCCGGGAATATCTGAAGGAGCACCCGGAGATCGCCGCCGAGATCGAGGCACAGATCCGCGAGAAGCTGGGCGTGAAGTCCGCCGTGCAGGCGCCGGCCGAGGCTTGAAGCTCCGAGACAGGGCACTGAACCTTCTGGCCCGGCGCGAACACAGCCGGGCTGAGTTGGCGCGCAAGCTGGCACCCCACGGCGACCCGGACGAAGTCGCTGTTGTGTTGGATGAGCTGGAGCAAGAAAACCTGCTCTCCAATGCCCGGTACGCCGAGTCCCTGGCCCATTCCCGCGCTGGCCGACATGGCAGCCTGCGCCTGAAGGCGGACCTGCGAGAGAAAGGTGTGCCCGAGGCAGTCATCGGCCAGGTGGTGGCTGGGGCGCGGGAGCAGGACCTGGTGGCCGCCCGGGAAGTATGGGGCAAGAAGTTCAGCCAGCCTCCCAGGGATGCGGCCGAACGGGCCAAACAAATGCGTTTCCTGGCAGGACGGGGATTTCCAGCGGAGGTCGTGCGACGCGTTGTGGGCGGCTGCGACGACGACTAAAGCCGGGCGCGCAGGATGCCAGCAATCTCCTCGTCGGCCAGGACGATGGGATTGGTTTTCATGCTGGAGCCCCGGCTGTTGACCACGATGCGGGGAATGTCCGCTTCCCTGATTCCGTAGGCGCCCAGGCGAGGAAGGTTCAGGCGCCGGGTCCAGTCTCCCAGTGTGTTCACCAGGGTGGTCCGTGCCTCTTCATCGGGAAGGTTTTCCCGGGCCAGCAAACACCCGGCAAGCGCATATTTTTTCAGGCCAGGATTGCCCGGGTCTCGCTGCTTCAGTACATCGATGTTGACGCGGGTGGCTTCCGCCACCAGGGTGCCGCACACCACGCCATGGGGAATCGGAAAGAAGGCCCCCAAAGGCGAGGCCAGGCCATGCACCGAGCCCAGGCCCACGTGGGCCAGGGTAATGCCTGAGAGCAGGGCAGCATAGGCCATGTTGGCCCGGTGTTCGGCCTCATCGCCCTCGCCTTCATACCAGGCCAACAGTGCGTCCCGGGCCCGTTCCATGCCGGATACGGCCAGGATGTCCATAAACGGATTGGCCTTGCTTGAAACGTAGGACTCCAGCAATTGGGTGAAGGCGTCCATGCCGTTGGCTGCCAGTACCCGTGGTGGGCAGGCGTCCAGCAGGTCAGGGTCGATGATGGCCCATTCCGCCATGAGTCTTTCGTCGCGGAAGGATTTCTTGAAGCCTTGCTCGCCATGGATGGAGAGCACCGCGTTCTTGGTGGCTTCCGAACCTGTGCCAGCGGTGGTGGGCACGGCAATGAAGGGTGTGCCAGGGCCATGGTAAGGCAGTTCGGGCCCCACGCCTTCCAGGTGGTCCATCACCGAATTGCCTGGCTTCAGCAGGCCGGCGATGGCCTTGGCGGCATCCAGGGCGCTACCGCCGCCGATGCCGACGACGCAATCAATGCCTTTGCCCAGGTGTTGGCTCACGACCTCATCCACCAGTTGGGGGGAGGGCTCGCCCGCCACGTGCACAAGCTCCCAAGCGATGCAGCGATCCTCGAGCGCGGTAGTGAGCTCAGGCCAACGGGGGTTTTCCGTGAAGGAATGGGCCCCTGTCACGATCAATGCGCGTGTGCCGAAGCCGGCGATTTTCGGGGGCAGTGAGTTGAAAACGCCTGATCCGAATTCGATGCGCGGCAGACGTGCTAGATTGAAATACATGGGAACCGTCCAGAGATGTTCAGTAGGGCTGATCCTAAAAGAAGCACCGCGCCAGTAAAAATCTTTTGGCATTGTGTGTTGACGACCATAAGGGTGGACTGTATAGTCTCGCTTCTCCAGTCGCGGGGTGGAGCAGTCTGGCAGCTCGTCGGGCTCATAACCCGAAGGTCACAGGTTCAAATCCTGTCCCCGCAACCAGTTCTTTAAAAACATACTTACAGCCTTAAGGTGTGAGCATTGGGTTGG